>DASSAT010000214.1:0-16335 GCA_035699305.1 Fimbriiglobus sp.
GAGGGAACAGAGTGTGATCGGGACCCAGCCATGACCTCACCGGACGACACCGACGACACGCTCGCCGGCCTGCTCGCGTCGGCCGGCGACGGCGCGCCCTCGCCTGACCCCGACTTCCTCGCCCGACTCCGCGACCAGTCCACCGAAGCGTTCCTCGCCGCGGGTGTGGTTACGCCCGCGCCCGCCCGGAGGTCTGCGATGACGACGTTCCTGGCCCGCCTGTCGGCCGCGGCCGTTGCCGCGGCGGTGCTGATCGCGGCCGGCGTCTACTTCCTGTGGTCGCCGTCCGGCGCGGCACCTCTGGCGCAGGTGCTCGACGGGGTAGCCGACGCCGACGGCCTGCACCTGCGCGTCACGAAGAACGGCCAGACCGCCGAGGTCTTCGTCGGGCGGGAGAACCGGCTCCGCTGGGAAGAGTCGGCCGGGAAGTACCTCATCGCCAGAGGAGCGAACGTCTACCGCATCGACGAGCAGGCCAACCGCGTCACGCCGGGCGTAGCCGACTACTTCCGCCCGGATCGGCCAGGGCTGGACGTGTTCGGGCTGCTCGGCTTGCCGCGACCGAACCCGGAGACGCTCCGCAACACGCAACCTGCCGCGGTCGCCGAACGCGACGGTATACCGGTGAGCGTCTACCGGATGGAGCTGGCCGACCGGGACGGCAGTCCGCTGACCGTCGAGGCCGAGGCCGAGGCCGCCACCGGTCGGCTGCGAGCCGTGCTGGTGCGCGGCGGCGCGGCGCAGGTGATCGCGTCGCTGCTGGTCGTCGCGCAGGGGCAGCCGGTGCCGCCGGAGAAGTTCGTCGTCCGCGACACCCTCTCCGAGGACGGCCGGGTCGGCAAGGTGGTGGACGTGCAAGGGATCGTCAGCGTCAAGCCGCTGAACTACGGCCGATGGACGCCGGTGCGGCCGAACGCACTGCTCATGCCCGGCGACTGGGTGCGTGCCGACATCCGCGGGGCGAACGCGGCGACGCTGCGACTGCTGCCGCAGGCCGCGGTGATCGTCGGGCCGGGCGCCCTGGTCGAGGTCGTCAAGCCGACGCAGGTTCGCTTGCACGCGGGCGAGGTCGAGGTCAACCCGGCGAAGAACACGCCCATCGAACTGCTCGGCCCCGGCGACCAGAAGGTGACGGTCAAGGAGCGAGGCTTCTTCCGCGTCACGAACGAGCAGATGGCGCAGGCGAAGTCGCCGACGTGGCTGGCGGGGTTCAAGGGGGCGACCGCGAACGAGTCGATCGGCTCGCTGGTGGCGAAGGTGGACGGCCGCAACGTGCCGCTGACGGTCGGCACGCACAAGGTCTCGGTCGAGGTCCGCGACCAGATCGCCCGGACCACCATCGAGGAGACGTTCGTTAACCACACCGACGGGCAACTCGAAGGGCAGTTCCACTTCCCGCTGCCGCAGGACGCCTCCATCGCCGGGTTCGCCATGTGGATCGGCGACGAGATGATCGAGGCGGACGTGGTCGAGAAGCAGCGCGCCCGCGAGATCTACGAGGAGATCAAGCGCGAGCGGCGCGACCCGGCGCTGCTGGAGTGGACCGGCGGCAACATCTTCAAGGCCCGCGTCTGGCCGATCTTCCCGCACTCCGAGAAGCGCATCCGCATCACCTACACCCAGGTGTTGCCACTCAAGGGCAACCAGTACCGCTACAGCTACGCCCTCCAGAGCGAGATGCTCCAGCAGCACCCGCTCAAGGAACTCGCCATCGACTTCCGGGTCTACTCCGCCGCGCCGCTCAAGGCGGTCACGTCGCCGACGCACACCTGCCGGGCGCAGATGGCGGAGCACTCGGCCCGGCTGGAGTTCGCAGCCCAGGAGTATACGCCGACCCGGGACTTCGAGGCGGTGGTCGAGGTCGCGGAAGCGGCGCCGGTCGTCACCGTGGTCCCGCACCGCCGCGGCACGGACGGCTACTTCCTCTGTCAGGTGACGCCGCCGGCCGGCCCGGCCCCGGCGCGCGACCTGATCGCCGACGCCGGGCCGCTGGACGTGCGGCTGGTGTGCGACACGTCCGCGTCGATGGACCCCACGCAGCGCGGCCGCCAGAGCGCTGTCGCCGGGGCACTGTTGGAGGCGCTGACCCCGAAGGACACATTCAACCTCGCCGCCTGCGACGTGAACGCCGACTGGGCGTTCGACAAACCGCGGCCCGCGACGCCGGAAAACGTGCAGACGGCGCGGACGTTCCTCGCCGGCCGGGCGTCGCTCGGCTGGACCGACCTCGACCGGGCGTTCGACTCCACGCTCAGGCAGTGCGGCCCGCGGTCGCAGGTGGTCTACCTCGGCGACGGTATCGTCACGACCGGCGACGCCAACCCGCAGGCGTTCGCCGAGCGCCTGAAGGGCATGTACAAGGCCAGCGGCACCGGCTCGACGTTCCACGCGGTCGCGCTCGGCAGCGCGTTCGAGCCGGTGGTGATGAAGACCATCGGCAGCCTCGGCGGCGGGTCGGTGCGGCGCGTCACGACGGAGCAACCACCGGTGTCCGTCGCGCTGGAACTGCTCGGCGAGATGACGAGGCCGCCGGTCCGCGACCTGCGCGTCGAGTTCAAGGGCTGGCGGACGGCGAAGGTCTACCCCGAGGTGCTGCCGAACCTCGTCCCCGGCACGCAGCAAGTCCTGATCGGCCGCTATCTGCCCGAGGGGAAGGACCAGACTGGCGAGGTCGTCGTCACCGGCTACCAGGACGGCAAGGAGGTCCGCTACACCGCGCGGGCGACCCTCGCGGACGCCGAGAAAGGCAACTCGTTCCTCCCCCGATTGTGGGCGCGGATGCACCTCGACAAACTGCTGGAGCAACCGCAGACGGACGCGGTACGCGACGACATCATCGCGCTGTCCGAGGAGTTCGGCATCATCACGCCGTACACGTCGCTGCTGGTGCTGGAGTCGGACGCCGACCGGGAGCGGTTCGGGGTGAAGCGGCGGTTCAAGCAGCGGGACGGCGAGGACTTCTTCGCCAAGGGCCGCGACCGGGCCGCGTTCGAACTAGCCCGCGAGCAGATGAAACGCGCCGGCGCCTGGCGGGTCGGGCTGCGGCGGAACGTGCTGATCCTGTTCGACCGGCTCGGCCGCGACCCCGGCGCCTACGCGCAGGCTGGTACCCGGTCCTCCGGCGGGTTTGGCGGCGGCGGGTTTGGTGGTGGTTTCGGCGGCGGGTTCGGCGGCGC
Source organism: Fimbriiglobus sp. (assembly GCA_035699305.1). GTDB lineage: Bacteria > Planctomycetota > Planctomycetia > Gemmatales > Gemmataceae > DASSAT01. Next base: position 3,177 of record DASSAT010000214.1, read on the forward strand.
CGGGTATGGCGAGCCTTACTACACGGACTTTGCCGGCCGGGCTGGCAAGCTCAACAAGTTCGCCCTGGGCAACTTCGGCGGGGATGCGTACCTGGGCGATGCCATGAGGGAGAACCTGACCGTACTCGGCCAACCCGGAGGGCTGGCCGCCCCGGCCGCGGAGCCAGTCCCGGCGGAACCCGGGGTCACGTTCGACGCCCAAAAGCACAAGAAGGACGACTACATCGATGGGCTGGAATGGGACCTGGGCAAGGACCTCAAGCAAGTGGGCAGGCGGTTCGACGGCGACGAGCTGTTCGACGAGAAGCGGCTGCCGGAATTGAACGGCGAGATGGTGCGAGGCTCCGGGCCGATGGGCGGGTTCCGGGGCTACGAATTCGGCCGGCTCATGTATGGATACGCAACGCCCGCGAACAAGTCCGACGGCTACTTGTACCAGCGCGGCCAATCCCGACCCGGGTACGACGCGACCCGCTGGTTCGACCCGCTCTTCCCGCAGTTGCCGGCCCCGGCCAAGGCGAGCACCCCGAAGAAGTCCGACTGGCCGAAGGAGGCCCGCGACCTGGCGCGGTCGCTGGACCGCAAGGATTCCATGGCGAAGCTTGCGGGCGGCGTCGCCATCGAGCGGCGGACCGGCTCGTTCGACCCCCGCGATGGCACCTTGACCGGCACCGTGCGGCGGGTGGAACTGGCTTCGCCATCCGCGTGGGCGACCCGAACCGAATCCGGCACCAGCCAGACGATCACCGAATGGTGCGATGCTAAGGACCGCGGCGTGTACGGTGCCGCCTTCCGGCTCGGCCGGGTGCGGGCGAGTACGCCCGCCGACCAGAGCAACCCGCCGCTGGGCCTCAACGACTACTCGCTGACGCCGTTCGACCAGACGTTCGCGCACACGACGGCTGCTGTCGAGAAGACTGAGAACGGGGCCGTCCTAACCGTCAAGCAGTCGAACGCGAACCAGGAGGTTCGCTTTCACATCGACCCACGACGGCACGTCGTCACCCGTGTGGAACACCGGCACAACGGCAAGCCGACCGGCGTTACCACTTACTCCAACTTCGTCGAAGTTGGCGGGTCGTGGTGGGCCGGCACGTCGGAAACGGTCAACGGCGAGGGCCGCCGCACCACCCGCGTCTCTCAGACCGTGTCCGCCTCGGACGCCGACCAGTTCGCGGACGGACTGAAGGGAATGCTGGCTGGCCGTGACGGGATGCTCTTGTTGCGGTCGCCGGCGCCGTCGGTCGCGGAGGCCAAGAAAGCCGACGACAAGGCCGGGGCGAATGAACACTTCGCCCTGCTGAACCACTATGCCGCCTTCCAGCAGTGGGCGAAGGCCGGCGAACACCTCGACGCGATCGAGAAGCTCTCCGTCGGCAAGCCCGGGGCGAAGTGGCTGCGGACGGTGTTCCTCCAGGCCAGCCGCCGCGGCGAGGAACTGCGGCAGCGGCAGCTCGCCGAGGCCGCGGAAGTGGTCAAGATGCCGGCCGGTGGCGACCGCGTGGCGCTGGCCGACTTCCTCTCCAACGCAGCCCCGTTGGCACTGGCACCGAACGAACTTCTGGAGCTATCCGACAAGCTCGCTCCGGTCTACGCCGACCTGGCGCCGCATTCCACGTCCCGGCGGAACTGGCAGCAGAGTCGCGCCGACACCCTCCGCAACACCGGCAAGCCCGAGGAAGCGCTGGCCCTGGAGAAGCAGATCGCCGCGGAGTACCCGCGCGACCACGGGGCGCAGACGCAGTACGCCCAGTCGCTGTTCAACCGCGGCGACCACGTGAAGGCGTTCGCGTTCCTCCGGGAGCGCATCCGGCAAGGCAACTGGTCCGCGTGGGAGGATGAGTCACTGCGATCCACGTATGCGAACTGGCTGGAACAACTCGGCCGGTTGCCGGCGTTGGAGGAGTTCCTGAAAGAGTGGGTGAAGCGCAACCCGGATTCCGAGACGGCCTACGCGCGCCACCTGTCCGTGCTGATCCGCACCGGCGAGCAGCAGGAGGCGAACCGGCTGATCGCCAGTTGGCTCCAGGCGGCGCAGGTGCCAGGCGAGATCGCCACCCCGGTGCGAGCGCGGTTCGCGGCAGCGGAGCGGGCCGCGGCCGGGCACGGGTACAATTTCAACACCGACCGCCCGGACCCTCGCTGGCAAAAGCCGCTGGCCGACGCCGCCCTGTTCTTCATCGACCACCCGAAGCACTACCCGCTGGCCAGCACCGTCCTCGACTCCTGGCAGTTCCAGCAGACCGACGAGGGCCGCCGCGTCCGGCGCGAACTCTTCGACCGCCTGACCCGCGGCGTCGCCGAACTGCCGACCCCGCGGCTCAACCACCTTCTGTCGGTCGTACTCGCCCACGCCCCCGCGGTCGAGAAGGCCGAGTGGGTGAAGGTCGGCGCCGCGCTCCGCTCCCGCTGGGCGAAGGAGGCGGACGCCGAGCAGCGGCACCAACTCGGCCTCGGGATCGGCCAGCTCTTGTCCGCGCGGGTCGGGCCGGACGAGCACCTCGACTTCCTGCGGCGCCAGCTCACCGAGGGGCCGGCGCCGCACCGCGCCGACTACACGAGCCTGTTGTTCGAGGGGCTGTTGCAGGCACCGTGGAGCGAGCCGCGAGAGGCGGAAGCGCTCGCACTGTTGCCGAAACTCGGCCCTGCGGAGCAGCCCAACGCGCGGCTGGCTACACAGGTGTCGGCCCTGCACCGGCTCACCGATCGAAACGTCCCGGCGCGGTATCAGGAGTTGCGCAAGGAACTCAAGCAGCCGGAGAAACTGACCCGCACCGAGTTGATCAAGAAGCAGGCCGAGATGATGAAGCACGTCCGCACCGCCTACGCCGACCACTTGGCGAAGCTGGACCTGCCCGGCGGGCTGCAACCGTGGGCCGACGCCGAGCGGCTGTACCTGCTGGCGAAGGCTGACGCGGACCCGAAGCCGCTGACGGCCGCGGTGTGGGCCTTCCTCGGCGACGCTCCGAAGGTCCGCCCCGAGGACGAGGAGCCGACCGCACAACAACAACTCGACGACCTGTTGCACGACCGCTACCTGGCGATGGCGCTGACGTTCGCCGTCCGCAAGGACGCCGGTCCGCAAGCGGCCGGGCGGGCGCTGAAGTACCTCGACGCCGGCATTGCCGCTGAGCCGGGCGAGCTGGGCTGGAAGACCGCCAAGTTCCAGTTCCTCGTCGCCCTGGACAAGCCGAAGGACCTGGAAGCGGTCCTTAGCGCGTGGGTGAAGGCCGGAGACGCCGACGGCCGCTGGCGGACCGCCCTGGGCTATCTGCTCGCCGAGTTGGGCCGCATCACCGAGGCGATCCCGCAGTTCGAGGCGGTCGAGAAGTCCGGCGACCTTAGCTTTGGCGGCTACCGAACGCTCGCCGGATGTTACATGGCGGTCAACAAGCCGGCCGCCCATGAGAAGGCCGAGGTGAACGCCTTCAAAGTGGTGGACGACAACCGGCTCCAACAACTCCTGTACGCCAAGCTCCGCCCCTGGCAGCATGGCGGCGGGCACGTCCCGACGGAGCTGGACAAGGACGTGCTCCGCATCCTGGCGGCGCTGTTCGAGAAGTCGAGTCAGCCGCAGAACCACCTGCACCAGCTGTTGCAGTTCTACCAGGCGTGCCGCGACTTCCGGCTGCTGGCGGTGATGACCGACGCGGTGATCGGCCAGTCCGCCGGCAAGGTCTACCCGTTCCTCGAAGGGATGCAGCCGGTCCTCAACGAGCTGCGCGACGAGGCCGCGGCCGACGAGTTGCTGGCGCGGATCGACTCTCTCCGCAAGCGGGCACAGACGCCGACCGACCTGCGGGCGCTAGACCTTCTGGAAATGCAGGTCCGCCGGCGGGCGTCGGAGGTCATCAACCAGCCGGGACCGCACGCGGCGAAGGCGCTGGAGGTGATGCGCCGGGCATTCGACCGGCCGTGGGCCGACGGCGAACCGCGGATGATGAGCCACCTCCTCCGCGGCCTCGGTCCCATCTCCCGAAAGGAACTCGCCGACGAGCAACTGCGGGAGCTACGCGAACTGCACGCGGGGGCGAAGCCGAACACCTCCGAACGGCTGCACATGGCCTACAACCTTGCCGTCGTGCTCGGCTACCAGTCCCGACCGAAGGAAGGCATCGAGCTGTTGCAAACCGCTCTCGATGAGTCCGTCAAGGCCCGCGACGGCTTCTTCCAGCCCGAGGCCCGTGGCCCGGCCGCGACGCTCGTCTCGATGCTCGAAGGGCAGAAGCAGCACGCAACCGCCGAGGAACTGTTGCAGCGACTCCTGAAGAAGCCCGGCAGCGCCGACGAGACGCGGTGGCTCTCCCTACAACTGAACGAGCTGTACCACCGCACGCTGCAGAGCGACAACGCGGTGTCACTGGGCACCGGGGCGAAGCTCTACCGGGCGCTCGTGGGCCGGGTCGTCGCGGAGGCGACGGAGGCCGAGCCGAACCACCGGTACGAGCTGATTAGTCTGCTCTGCCGCGTCTACCAAACAGGGCGGGACAAGAAACTCCCGACCGTCGATGCCGACCTGAAGGCGTTCGCCCACAAGACGTTGCCGCCGATGCTCAAGACGCAGACTAACCACTACGAGTCGGTCGTCAACCAGGTAGCGAGTACCCTGCGACAACTGATCGACGCGGCCGAGGCGGTGGCGTTCCTGGTGGACCGGATCGAGCAGGAGCCGGCGTGGTTCAAGCTCAACAACCAGGACGGCTGGTCGCGGCATTGCTGGTCGCTCGCCCAGTGGCGATCCGAGGCGAAGGGACTGCCGGCGAACGTGGAGCGCCGGCTGTTGAAGGTGGTGCTGGCCGAACTACGGCAGGACTTGCGGACGCAGCGTCAGCGGACCCGCGTCATCTACTGGGCTAGCACCAGCTACTACTGGCCGGAGATGGAGGCCGAGTTCGCCCGCACGGCCGATGCCGTGTACGCCGAGCGGAAGCACTCCGCCGAGTCAGTGAAGTACGTCGCCGAGTACTTCTACCGCGGCTGCAACCGGCCGGACCGGGCGATCGAGATCATGTTCGACGCGCACGCCCGCAAGCTCCTCGACGATAGCGGGCAGGTGCAACTCGCTCGCTACCTGCACGGCCGGGGCCGATTCGAGGAGTCGATCGCGCTGCTGGTGCCGCTCATCGGCCGGTCGCCGGATTCGCTGGAGTACCGCACGCTGCTGTTCACCGCGTACCACCGAACCGACCGGCGGCGCGAGCTGGAGGAGGCGTTCGCGGCGGCGGAGAAGCACTTCCGCCACAAGGACCGCTGGGGCGAGGGGCCGATGGCGTTCCTGGCGTCGCGCGCCGTCGATTGCAAACTCTACCCGCGGGCGGTCGCCATCTACGGCGAGCTAATCCCACTGTACCAGCGGACGCAGCCGAACCGCGGCATTGGCGACGGCTACCTGTCGCGGCAATATCAGTCGCTCGCCGACGCCCACTCGGCGATGGGGCAGACGACGGAGGCGATCGATGCCGCCAGCGCTGCCATCGTCAGCTCGGGACCGAACGTCCGCTGTCGGGAGGATGCGCTTAACACACTAAAGTCGGTGATCGCGGCCGCCGCGAACCTGGACGCGGTTATCCAGGAACTGGACGCGCAGACTGCTGAGAGCGGGCTGGTCAACCCGGTGGTCCGCAAGGCGGTCGGGCAGGTCTACTTCGAGAAGGGGCAATACCTGCCGGCGGTGGCGCAGCTCCAGACGGCCCTGAGCGGCCAGCCGAACGACGCCGAGACGCTGAAACTGCTCGTCGAGTGCTACGACAAGATGAAGGACCCGGACGGCGCGATCGGCCAGGTGATGCGGTCGCTGGACCAGAAGCGCCGCGACATTAAGCTCTACGAGGAACTGGGCAACCGCTTCGCCGTGCTCGACCGTGGGACTGAAGCGGAGCGCGCGTTCACGTCCATAGTAGAAGTGCTGCCGAACGAGTCGGAGGGGCACCAGCTCCTCGCGGAAATCCGCCAGCGGCAGGACCGGTGGGCGGATGCCATCCGCCAGTGGGAGCAGGTAGCGAAGATTCGGTCACTGGAGCCGACGGGGCTGCTGGGCCTGGCCGCGGCGCAGCTCCACGAACGGCAGTACGACAAGGCCGCCGAGACGATCGGCAAGCTGAAGGCCCGCCCGTGGCCGCCGCACTTCGGCGACGCCCCGCACCGCATCGCCGAACTTGAGCGGCAGCTGCGCGAGTCGAGGAAGTAGCCCCTGGGACCGCGGCCGTCCCGGCCGCTCTTGTCGGGCGAGTGGGGGCGCATCCGCGTTGTCCGAGACCCCCGCCCGGCGTAGCAAGAGCGGCCGGGACGGCCGCGGTCCCAGGGGTGCCACTTCATCGCCTTTTCATGTTCAACCCACCACCCGGCCGGCCATCTCGGGTAAGCTGTCCCCAAACCGGACCCGCTCGTCCCCGAGGTGCGACCATGCCCCGCGCCGCGCTGCTCCTCGCGCTCGTCTCCATCACCACCCTCTCAGAGATTCGGGCCGACGACCCCAATCCCCCGTACCAGCGGCCGGGCCGCGGCGGGCCGGACGCTCGCCGCGTCTACAAGGCCCGCATCGCCCCGCACTGGTTCGCCGAGGGGACGCGGTTCTGGTATCGCAACGATCTCAAGGCCGGCACCCACGAGTTCGTCCTGGTGGACGCGGAGAAGGGGACCAAAGCTACGGCGTTCGACCACGCGAAACTCGCCGCGGCGCTGTCGAAGGCGAGCGGCAAGGAGTACGCCGCCGACCGGTTGCCGTTCGACGAGATCGCGTTCCGCGACGGCGGCAAGTCCGTCCGCTTCGACGCCGCCGACGCGACCTGGACCTGCGACCTGGGCACTTACGAATGCACCCGCGTCAGTCAGAAGTCAGAAGTCAGAAATCAGAAGTCAGAAAAGATAATGCCGGACGAACCGGCCGTGGATGAGCCCGCGTCCCCCTGGGTGACGGAGGTCGAGGCCGCGCAGCAGCCGCGCCGGCGGCAGCCGCCGGACCGTTCGCCGCGCTCGCCGGACGGCAGGTGGACCGCCCTCGTCAAGGACGAGAACGTCTGCCTCCGCGACGCCGACGGCAAGGAGACCGCGCTCACCCGGGACGGCACGGCCGAGTGCGGGTACGGGATGCTCTCCTGGTCGCCGGACTCGAAGGCGCTGGTCGCGTGGCGGATCACGCCGGGCGACAACAAGGAGGTCTACCTGGTCGAGTCGTCGCCTCGGGGAGGCGGCCGGGCGAAGCTGCACACCCGGCCCTACCCGCTGCCCGGCGATAAGCTCACGTCTTTTGACCTGTGCCTGCTCGACGTCTCGACAGGCAAGAAGATCGGCTGCGAGGCAGACAAGGTCGCGCTTGGCACGCCGCGGGTCCGGTGGGGCAAGGACGGCCGCCACTTCACCTACCAGCAGGTGGACCGCGGCCATCAGCGGTTCCGTCTGGTCGAGGTGGACGCGCGCACCGGCACGAGTCGCAACCTCATCGACGAGAAGTCCGAGACGTTCATCTGGACCGCCCACACGGAGAGCGTCGGCGTGCCGATGGTGACGTGGCTGGAAGAGTCGGACGAGATCGTCTACGCCTCCGAGCGCGACGGATGGCGGCACCTGTACCGGATCGACACGAAGACGGGCGAGGTCAAGAACAAGATCACCAAGGGCGAGTACGTCGTTCGCGGCATCGACCGCATCGACGAGGGCAGGCGGCAAATCTGGTTCCGCGCCGGCGGCATGAACGCGGACCAGGACCCGTACTTCATCCACTACTACCGGGTCAACTTCGACGGCACCGGCCTAGTCGCGCTGACCGAAGGCAACGGCACCCACACGGCGCAGTTCTCGCCGGACCGCAAGTACCTGATCGACACCTACAGCCGCGTGGACCTGCCGCCCGTCCACGAACTGCGGCGCACGTCGGACGGCAAGCTCGTCTGCAAGCTCGAAGAGGCGGACATCTCGGACCTGAAGGCGACCGGCTGGGAGCCGCCGGAGGTGTTCGTCGCCAAGGGCCGCGACGGCAAGACCGACATCTGGGGGATCATCTGCCGGCCACGGGACTTCGACCCGGCGAAGAAGTACCCGGTCATCGAGCAGATTTACGCCGGGCCGCAGGGGTCGTTCGTGCCGAAGGCGTTCAGCCCGTCCCGCCGGTTTTCGGACCTGACCGACCTGGGGTTCATCGTTGTGCAGATGGACGGCATGGGCACCGCCAACCGGTCGAAGGCATTCCACGACGTATGCTGGAAGGACCTCAAGGACGCCGGGTTCTCGGACCGCATCCTGTGGCACAAGGCGGCCGCCAAGAAGTACCCGTATTACGACATCTCGCGCGTCGGCATCACTGGCGGCTCCGCGGGCGGGCAGAACTCGACCGGGGCGCTACTGTTCCACGGGGACTTCTACAAGGTCGCGGTGTCCGGGTGCGGCTGCCACGACAACCGGATGGACAAGGCGAGCTGGAACGAGCAGTGGATGGGCTACCCGGTCGGCCCGCAGTACGCCGCCAGCTCGAACATCGACAACGCGCACCACTTGACCGGCAAGCTGCTGCTGATCGTCGGCGAGATGGACACGAACGTCCCGACGGAATCGACGTACCGGCTCTGCGACGCGCTCATCAAGGCGGGGAAGGACTTCGATTTCCTGATGGTACCCGGCGCCGGGCACGGCATGGGCGGTGCCTACGGCCGGCGGCGGTTGCAGGACTTCTTCGTCCGCCACCTGCAAGGTGTCGAGCCGCCCGACCGCAACGCCCCGCGACAGGTGGCCGAGGCGCCGCCGCAGAAGGAGAAGACCGACCCGCCGGCGAAGACGAAGGCGAAGGAGCCGGAGCCGCTCGACCTCGCGGCCCTGATCGCCAAGCCGCGCAACGAGGCGCTGGCATTGACCCGCCGGTTCGAGGCGGACCGCGGCAGCCTGACGCGGGCCTACGCCGTACCGATGTCCCCGACCCGCGCCGCCCGGCTGCGGAAGTTCTACGCCGACTGGCGAACGGCGATCAAGGCCGTGGACCCGGACGACCTGAGCCGGCCGGCACGCGAAGAGTTGGTCGCGCTCCGCGCCCGGATCGAGTCAGAGCGGAAGGAACTGGAGGCCCGCGCCGCCGCGGACGCCGCCATCGCCCCGCTGGTGCCGTTCGCGGAGACGATCGTGTCGCTGGAGGAGGCCCGCCGGCGAATGGAGCCGGTGGACCCGGTGAAGGCGGCCGGCACCGTCGCCGTACTGGTGAAGCAGATCAAGAAGACGCGCAGTGAAGTCGAGGCCGGCATCAAGGCGAAGGAGTTCCCATCCGACCTGCCGGCTACCCGCAAGGTGGCGGCCCGCGCCGCCGACGCCGCCGACGGCTTGCGGCGGTCGCTCCGGTCGTGGCACAGGTTCGCCGATGGCTACGACCCGCTCTTTAGCTGGTGGGTCGCGGAGCCATACCGGCGGGCCGACGCGGCGCTGGACGGGTACGTCAAGCTCCTCCGCGAGCAGGGGGAGAAGCTGCCCGACGAAGAAACCGAACTTCCGAAGGTGGACTCGCTCGCCCGCGCCGCCGAAGGGCCGTCGGACGCCCCGGACCTGAAGGCACTGCTCTCCGAACCGCGGAGCGAGTTGGCCCCCGCGATCGAGCAATACCTGGGCGGCGGGTTCGGCCGCGGCCGATCGCGCTCGCGCCCTGACCGCGACCCGGCCCGCTGGCTCGCCGCCCTGGCGAAGCTCGACTTCGACAAGCTGAGCCGCGACGGCCAAATCGACTACATCCTGCTACGAACGCACCTCGAGCGCGAGGTCAAGCGGCGCGAGTTGCGCGGCAACGGTGCCGCCCGCCCGGCCGCACCGAAGGACGACACCGGCATCACCGGCCGGCCGATCGGCCGCGACGCCGTGTGCGCCGAACTCGCCAGCGAGATGATCGCGTACAGCCCGGAGGAGCTGATCGCGCTGGCGAAGGTCGAGCTGGCGTGGTGCGAGGCGGAACTCAAGAAGGCGTCCCGCGAGATGGGCTTCGGCGACGACTGGCGCAAGGCGGTCGAGAAGGTCAAGACGCTGCACGTCGCGCCCGGCGGGCAGCCGAAGCTCATCCGGGACCTCGCCGTCGAGGCCGTCGATTACCTGAAGACGCACGACCTCGTCACCGTCCCGCCGCTGGCGGCCGAGACGTGGCGGATGGCGATGATGACCCCGGAGCGGCAGCTGCTCAACCCGTTCTTCACCGGCGGCGAAGTCATCACCGTGTCGTTCCCGACGGACACGATGGCCCACGACGCCAAGCTCCAGAGCATGAGAGGGAACAACGTCCCCTTCGCCCGCGCCACCGTCCACCACGAGCTGATCCCCGGCCACCACCTGCAAGGGTTCGTCGCCGCGCGCGAGCGGCCGTACCGGGCGCGGCTCGGGACGCCGTTCTGGACCGAGGGGAACGCGGTCTACTGGGAGATGGTGCTCTACGACCGCGGGTTCCCGAAGACGCCGGAGGACCGCGTCGGCTTCCTGGTCTGGCGGACGCACCGCTGCTGCCGGGTGATCTTCTCGCTCGGCTACCACCTTGGGCAGATGACCCCGCGGCAGTGCGTCGATCTGCTGGTGGACCGGGTCGGGTTCGAGCCGGACAATGCCGCCGCGGAGGTCCGCCGGTCGTTCGCCGGCACCTACGGGCCGCTGTATCAGGTGGCGTACCTCGTCGGGGCGATGCAGTTCCGGGCGCTGCGCAAGGAGCTGGTGGACACCGGCAAGATGAGCGAGCGCGACTTCCACGACGCGCTGTTGAAGGCGAACCGCATCCCGGTGGAATTGATCCGGGCGGACCTGACCGGCCGGAAGCTGACACGGGACTACAAGGCGAGCTGGAAGTTTGGCGGCAACCCGGAAGTAAAGGCCGCGACGCCGTGACGGCGATCGTCAGTCTTTAGAAACCCCAATCCGACGAACAGCCACATCCGGTCATCGCCCGGGTCGGCCGGAGGCGGGGACCGGTGCGGCAACTGGAGCTGGGGGCGGACCGACCCCGACCACTCCGGATTGAATCAGCCCGAACGCAATCCCGAACCCAAATAGAAAACTCGACAGGGCGGCCATCAGCACGGCAACCGCCGCCGCCCATAGCGGAACGGGACGTGACAAGAGGCCAGGCTGTCGGGCTATGTTCATTGCAGCATGTCCGTGAAGCAACAGGGGAACCCGTTCAACGCACCCTACGAGGACAGCGCTTCCATCTCCGCCCGCAGGGTCGCTTCCGGCGTCACGCCCTGATACCGCTTCACCACCTGCCCGCCCTTGAAGACCAGGAACGTCGGCACTGCCTCCACCCAGAACTTGGCGGCGAGCGGCTGGTTAGTGTCGATGTTCACCTTGCACACCTTGAACCTCTTCGCCAGCGATTCCACCACCGGGTTCATCACTCGGCACGGCGGGCACCACTCGGCCCAGAAGTCCACCAGCACCGGGCCGGGGTCGGCCAGCACCTCGCGCCCGAAGTTGTACTCCTCCAGCAACATTGACCGCCCTCCGGTACGTCCCACCTCCTATGATGGCCCTCCAGACGGCCCCGGTCGAGGGGCCGCCACACCTTCGGAGGGGCGACGATGACGCGGCAAGTGTTCGGGGTGGGGCTGCTGCTCGGCCTAGTCGGCGCCGCCCTGCCGGCGGGCGCCGGCCAGCCGGACAAGGACGGCTGGGTCAAGCTGTTCGACGGTCGGTCGCTGGCCGGCTGGGTGCAGCGCGGCGGCAAGGCGAAATACCAGGCCGAGAACGGCATGCTCGTCGGCACCGCGGTGCCGAACACGCCGAACTCGTTTCTCTGCACCGAGAAGGAGTACGCCGACTTCGTGCTGGAGCTGGAGTTCAACGTCGATCCGAATCTCAACTCCGGGGTGCAGGTGCGCAGCCACTACGCCCCCGAGGGCAAGACCGTCGAGTCGGCCGGGGTGAAGATCAAGGGCATCCCCGGCGGCCGGGTGTTCGGCTACCAGGTGGAGATCGACCCGACGCCGCGGGCGTTCACCGGCGGCGTCTACGACGAGGGCCGGCGCAAGTGGCTGCAAGACCTGAGCAAGAACGAGAAGGCACGCGAGGCGTTCGTGCCGAACCGGTGGAACGCCCTCCGCATCGAGTGCCGGGGGAAGGCGATCAAGACCTGGGTGAACAACGTCGCGGCAGCCAGCGTGACCGACGACGTGGACCCGAAGGGGTTCATCGCGCTGCAGGTCCACGGCATCGGCAAGAAGACGGAGGCACTGAAGGTCCGCTGGCGGAACATCCGGCTCAAGGAGCTGAAGTAGGGTCAGTAGTTCCGATTAGGAGTCTCTAACGGCCGAATCGGAACTACTAACCCCACAATAACCCCTCGGGCGCCTGACGGCCCCCCGCTCGCAGTGTTGGAGCTACTCACCATGACCGCCCCCGCTGAAACGCTGGAGTTCAAGGCCGAGCTCAAGCAGTTGCTCCACCTCATCACCCACTCGCTGTACTCCGACCGGGAGGTCTTCCTCCGCGAACTCGTCAGCAACGCCTCGGACGCGATCAACAAGATCAAGTTCGACTCCCTCGCCCACGAGGAGAAGCTGGAGAACAACAAGGACTGGAAGATCACCATCCGACCCGACAAGGCCGCGAAGACGCTGACCGTCAGCGACAACGGCGTCGGCATGTCCCGCGAGGAGGCGGTCGATCACCTCGGCACCGTCGCCAAGTCCGGCACCCGGGCGTTCCTCGACGCGCTCAAAGCCAAACAGCAGACCGACCTGCCGGGGCTGATCGGCCAGTTCGGCGTCGGCTTCTACTCGGCGTTCATGGTCGCGGACAAGGTGATGGTCCACACGCGCCCGGTCGGCGGGCCGCAACTCGGCGTCCGCTGGGAGTCCGACGGCCAGGGCACCTTCACCGTCGAGCCGGCCGCGAAGGCCGACCGCGGCACCGATGTGACCCTCCACTTGAAGGACGACGCGCTCGACTTCCTCGAACCGTACCGGCTCCGCACGATCGTTAAGAAGTTCTCCGACTTCCTCGAACACCCAGTCGTGCTCGTCACGACCGAAGAGAAGGACGGCAAGTCGGAAACGAAGGAGGACGCGCTCAACACGCGCAAGGCGATCTGGCTGCGCTCGCCACGGGAGGTCACGCCGGACGAATACGCCGAGTTCTACCGGACGATCAGCCACGACCCGGAGCCGCCTGCCAAGGTGCTGCACTTCGCGGTCGAGGGGAAGACCGAGTTCCGCGC
>DASSAT010000215.1:0-5152 GCA_035699305.1 Fimbriiglobus sp.
TGAAGCCCTTGACGCCCCGGTAGCTCTCATAGAAGGGTGGGTCAAGCCCGGCTCTGCGGGCGCCGACCCACCGTCCGGGAGCGTAGTAGGCACACTCCGTGTGCCGTTCTTCGGAGACGGCACACGGAGTGTGCCTACTACGCTCCCGGATGGTGGATCGCCTGGAGCTTGTCGCCGACCCCCAGCTTCTCGTACACCGGCCGCACCTTCGCCAGCACGTCCTTCACCCCACTCACTTCGAAGTTGCTGTCGTGCAATGGCGACATCGCGAAGAACGCCCGCGGGCAGATCGCCAACACCATACCGCGCTGCGGTCCGCGGCAACAGTCGGTACAACGAGGCCATGCCCAAGCCGTTCGACGCGACGCTATTCGGAGGTTCCCTGCCATGATCCAGTCGTCGGCGTATGAGGTGTTCGAGGAGATGGGGGGCATCAAGTACCTCAAGAGGGCCGTGCTGCGCCAGGGCCAGGAGAAGTTCGGCAAGCCAACCGACGAGCAAAGGCGGAGGCTGGAGGCGATCGAGGACTTGCCCCGGTTGGAGCGGCTGAGCCTCCGGTTGCTGAAGGTGGGCGACTGGGACGCCCTGCTGAAGGGCCGCTAGCCCGCCTCCTCGGCCCTCTTCCGCGCTGGCCGGGCGGTCCGGCGGGCCTCCTCGATCAGCGCCATCAGGACGTGCGGGTTCGGCACATCGTCGAGGTCCTTGCTCACCCACGGCAGCCACTTCCCTTTCCGCTTGACCGTGAAGTGCTTCGACCCGATGGCGACCTCGGACAGGTCGGCCCACGGCAGCAGGTTCTTCTCATAGCGCAGCCCGGCCCGGCTCACCTCGAACGGCCCGCATGCGACCCGCTCCCCGCCCCGGAACCGCGCCAGCACCTTCGGCCACTGTGCCCGGAACGTCTCCCGCTGGACGTGCGCGACCAACTCGGGGTAGCCGCCGACCGCCGGAGTCAGCTTCGCGGTGGTGCCGTCGGCCCGGCGGACGGTTAGCTGGGCGTTCCAGAGCCGGAACGCTGGCGGCTCGACCTCCAGCCAGCCGGAGAGCGCTTCCCCCGTCTCGTCGCGCAGGATCACGAAGGTGCCCTTGTCCGCCTTAAGCCGCACCTCCTCTACCTCGGCCCACGGGTACGATTCGACCTCGTCGCGCTGGAGCCGTAACAGGCCCGTCGGGTAAGCGAGGACACACAGCCCCCGGGTGCGGTACAGGTGGCCGAACAGCGACAGCCCGGTGATCGGCGGGCCGAGCAGGACGAGCAAGACGATGTGGTCGAACCGGGCCGGGCCGTGGACCCACCACAGGTAGTTGGCGACGCCGCCGTACAGGACCAGCCCGGCGGCAACGGCGAGCTTGGCCCAGACCCGGCCGGCCCGGAAGACGGCGTCCGGGTCGCCGAGCTCCTCCCGGCAGCGCTCCAGCAGGTTGTGGGCGTCGGTCACCCGGCGGTCCTTGGGATAGTGGGGGTCGTCGTATAATAGCAGCCACCGGCCACCCCGGCGAACCCCGAGCGGCAGCGAGGGGGTGGGGCAGTCAACCCCTCCCCCCAACCCCCTCCCCGAAGCGGGGAGGGGGAGCCAGAGGGCGGCTTCGTCTTCCTCCCCTCCCCGCTTCGGGGAGGGGGTTGGGGGGAGGGGTGGACCGCACCCAGAGACTTCACCATGCTCGTGGTCATGCAGTCCGACGCCAGCCCGGAGCAGGTCGAACGGGTCCTGGCCGCCATCCGCGACTTGGACCTGACCCCGCACGCGCTGCCCGGGGCGACCCGCACCGCCATCGGCATCACCGGCAACACCGGGGCCGTGGACTCCCGCCGGCTGGAGGTGCTGTCGGGCGTCGTCGAGTGCATCCGCGTCACCAAGCCGTACAAGCTCGCCAGCCGCGAGATGCACCGCGACGATACCGTTGTCAAACTGCCGCAGGCGACGGTCGGGCCGAAGACGTTCACGATCGTCGCCGGGCCGTGCTCGGTCGAGAACGAGAAGCTAATCTTTCAGACCGCCGAGTTCCTGCTGAGCAAGGGCGTGAAGCTGCTGCGGGCCGGGGCGTTCAAGCCGCGGACCAGCCCGTATGCGTTCCAGGGGATGGGCCGTGAGGGGCTGGCGATCCTGCGGAAGGTCCGCGAGAAGACGGGCATCGGCGTCGTCACCGAGCTGATGGACACCGAGGAGGCGGCCGCGGTCGAGGAGGCGGCCGACGTGATCCAGATCGGCACGCGGAACATGCAGAACTTCGCGCTCTTGAAGCGGGTCGGAAGGTGTCGCAAGCCGGTGCTGCTGAAGCGCGGTCTGAGCGCGACGCTGGAGGAGTGGCTGATGGCGGCGGAGTACGTGCTGGCGGGGGGCAACTACCAGGTGGTGCTCTGCGAGCGCGGGGTGCGGACGTTCGCGGATCACAGCCGCAACACGCTGGACCTGTCGGTGATCCCGCCGGCCAAGTCGCTGAGCCACCTGCCGATCGTCGTGGACCCCAGCCACGGGACCGGCAAGCGGGCGTACGTCCCAGCGATGGCGCTGGCCGGTCTGGCGGCCGGCGCGGACGGCCTATTGATCGAGGCGCACCCGGAGCCGGACCAGGCGCTCTCCGACGGGGCGCAATCGTTGGACTTCGCGGGGCTGGAGAAGTTGCTGGACCAGTTGCGGACGCTGGCCGGCGTGCTGGGGCGCGAGATGTGATAGGATGGGGTCGTCGATGAGGGTGAGCAATGCCGGATACCACACTGGTTGTGAACGAAGCCGTCGGGCGAAAGCTGCACGAGTTGTCGGCAAAGACCGGCCGACCCGTGGGTGAGGTGTTGGAACGCGCGGTCGAAGAGTACCACCGGCGGCAGTTCTGGGCCGCGGTCGATGCCGGCTACGCTGCCCTTCAAGCCGACTCGGAGTCCTGGGCCGCTGAACTGGTCGAGCGGACCGAGTGGGACGGCACCCTGGCCGACGGACTCGACCCTTCCGAACGGTGGGACGACAGTGGGAACCCACTGCCGCCGTCCGCGCCGGGTAGCGCGCCGTGAGTACGGTCCCAGGGGTGTCGTTGCACCGGCGACGGTGGATACCGTCGAGAACCGACTCCGAGCACTCTTCGGGCTGTAGCGCCCGGCTACTTGCTCCTCTCCTTCTTCCGCTTCGCCAGCTCCTCCCGCATCCACCGGATCTTGTCCCACAGCAGCCGCTCGCGCCGTCCCAGGCGCTTCTCCAACTCCTTCCAGTCCTCGACGCTGGCGTTCGGCCCGAGTTCGGCCGGCTCCGGGACGCCGCCCGTCGCCTTCAACTCGTCCAGCAGCTTCAGCCGCTCCGACTCCTGCCGTTGGATGTACCGCACCCGATCCTCCACGTACTTCCGGGACCACTCGATAAGCTTCTTGTCCTCCTCGGGCAATGGCAGACGAGGACGGTCGGCCCCGGTCCCGTCGTCGGTGATGACGATCCCGTCGGCGCGTCCGATCAGCGCGCGGTACGTCTTCTCGTTCAGATTCCATCGGAGGTCCCGTACGGCACCGTCCCAGAACACGGTGATGAACCGGTCCGAGTACGGCCCGTCCATCGCCGGCAGCGGCTTCTTGGGGTCGTAAGGTCGGTCGGTTGGCTTTGTCCACGGGACCGGCGGACCGGCCTCGGCCAGCATGATCGTGTTCGACGTGCCGTCCGCGAAGTCCTGGAGCGCCAGCTTCTGGCCGGCCTGGAAGCCTGCGGCGGGGCCGGCGAACCCCTGGAAGTATGTCTCCGACGCTGGGCCGACGCCCTGCACCGGACTGCGGAACGCCTTCGGCATATGTGGAAGGAGCTTCTTGTTGTGCTCGCTGTCCCACGGCTCATCGAGTTTGAAGTGGGAGTACAGGAACTCGTTGTCGAGCTGCGGCAAGATGGCGACCCTCCAGCTCAAGAGCGGCTTGCCGTCCTTGTCGAGGATATCTCCTGGGATGTGCCCGTGCGCGTCGTGGTAAGCGTGGACGGCAAAGGCGATCTGCTGGAGGGCTTTGCGGCTCTGTTCGCGCTGGGCGTAGGTCGATGGCGCGGCCTTGTGAATGGGAGCGGCGGCGGTCGGCTTCGCGGGCGGGGTCGGCTTGTCACTGGGCGTCGTCGGCCCGACGGCCCAGGCCGTGCCGAGCGCGGTCGCGGCGACCAGCGCGGCGGCGGGCAGCTTCCACTTCACGGGGGTCATGGCGGCGAGCGCTCCTTGCGCGAGTCGGGTGATATGGGCGGGGACGACGGACTCCGCGATGCGGACCGCGGCTTCGGTCAACGCCGGTGAGACGGCCGACGCGGCGAACAGCCCGCCGACGGCCGGCACCGCCACCCCGCGGCGGGTCAGCCGGTCGCGGAGCCGGTCCAGTCCGCGGCTAATCCGGGTGGCGACGGTGCCGACCGGCAGCCCGAGTTGCCGCGCCGCCTCCTGCTGGGTGAACCCGTGCAGGTGGCAGAGCACCACCGGCAGGCGGTACTTCTCCGGCAGCCGGTTCAGCTCGGCGTGCAGCAGCAAAGCGACTTCGGATCGACCGGCCATGTCGGCGGGGTCGGCGGCGTGGGAAGGCAGTTCCACTGACAGATGGGCGTCACCGGGTCGGCCGCGGGTCTTGAGCGCGGCGTGGTAGGCTACCCGGCTCAGCCACCCGGCGGCGGACGGGTCGCGGACCGCGCCCGGCCGGCGCGCCAGCGCCAGGAACGCCGCCTGGAAGGCGTCCTCCGCGGCGTGGTGGTCCCGGGCCACCGACCGGCACACCCGCCACACCAGGGCCGCGTGCCGGCGGACCAGCAGCTCGAACGCCGCGTCGTCCCGGCCGGCGGCGCAGCGGCGCAACAGCTCCGCGTCCGACACCCCGTCGGCCGGAGAAGCGTACAGCGAGCGCAGGAACCGGACCAGGTGCTCGGGCATCGGCCACCCCTCGCGGGTCGTCCGAACCTATGATCCCGGATTCCTGCCGGTACTTTCAACGATTTGCCGGGCGGCGGGAGAAGTGGTCAGCCGTCCGTGGGGCTGCTCTTGAGCTTCTCGACGACGTCGGCCCACTCGGTGGACCGCTGGTGGTTCATCGTGTCGAGCTGCTGCGACACCCACGTCTGGAGATGCGCCTTGTCCGGCGCCGCGTCCGCCGACCCGTTGCTGCGCGCTGGGCCGGTCAGCGCCGGCGGCGGGGTGTCGGCCGGCCGCGCCACGATCC
>DASSAT010000216.1:0-2495 GCA_035699305.1 Fimbriiglobus sp.
GGTGGCCGGGCTGTGCGTCAACTGCAAGATGTGCCGCGACGAGTGCCGCGGCCGGGTGGACGTGCCCAAGCTGATGCTGGAGGCGAAGGCCGCCCACCACGCCGAACACGGCCTCGACAGGGCCGACTGGGCGCTGGCCCGGCTGGAGGCGTTGGTCGCCTTGGCCGGCAACTTCTCGTTCACCACCAACGCGATGCTCGGCAGCCGGCCGGCCCGGTGGCTGATCGAGAAGCTCTTCGGCCTCTCACGCCACCGGATGCTGCCGCGGTTCACCCACCGGACGTTCCTGCGCCGGGCGCGGAAGCTGGGGCTGACCGCGAAGTTCCAGGTTCCAAGTTCCAAGTTCCAAGGAAGGCCGAGCAGGTCTGACTTGGAACTTGGAACTGCTGGAACCTGGAACTCGACCCGCAGGGTCGCGTACTTCGTGGACAACTATGCCAACTTCAACGACCCGCAACTGGGCGAGGCGGTGGTGGCGGTGCTTCGGCACCACGGGTGCGAGGTCCACGTCCCGCGGCGGCAGAAGGGGGCCGGCATGGGGCCGCTGGCCGTCGGAGATGTCGAGACGGCGCGGGAGGTGGCCGCGTACAACGTGCGGACGCTGGCGGCGCTGGTCCGCGACGGGTACACCGTCGTCTGCTCCGAACCGACCGCGGCGCTGGCACTGACGCAGGATTACCTGGACTTGCTGGACGACCCGGACGCGAAGCTGGTGGCGGCGAACACCGTCGAGCTGACCGCGCTGTTGTGGCAGTTGCACGAGGCGGGGGAGCTGCGAACCGACTTCGAGCGGATCGAGGCCACGGTCGGGCATCACGTCCCGTGCCACGTCAAGGCGCTGCGGGGGCCGGTGGCGGGTCCGCGACTGCTCGAATTGATCCCCGGGGTGCGGGTGCGTACCATCGACGTGAGCTGCTCCGGGATGGCCGGCACCTGGGGACTGATGGCCGCCAACCGCGAGGCGTCGCTGGCCGCGGGCAAGCCGATGCTCGATGAGCTGGACCGGCCGGGGGTACTGTTCGGGTCGAGTGAGTGCGGCGGGTGTCGCATCCAGATGCAGGACGGCACCGGCAAGCGGGCGCTGCACCCAGTTCAGTACCTGGCGCTGGCCTACGGGCTGATGCCGGAACTGGGCGAGCGACTGATGAAGCCGCTGAAGGGGCTGGTGACGGATTGACCCTGACTGTGTTACTCTTCGCCAAACTCCGGGACGCCGCTGGGGCCGAGGCGGTGTCGATCGCGCTGCCCGCCGGCTCGACAGTGGACGACCTGCGCAAGCAGCTCACCGATGCGTACCCCGCGGTGGCCGGACTGCTGGAGCGGTCGGCGGTGGCGGTCAACCACGACTTTGCGGACGCCGACCGGCCGCTGACGGCCGGGGACGAGGTCGCCATCATCCCACCCGTCAGCGGGGGTTGAATGTACGTCGTCTACTCCGACCGCCACCGGCTGCACCCGACCGACCGGCCGATGCCCGGCTACGGCCGCGACTACCCCGAGACGCCCAACCGCGCCGAGTTGATCCGATCCGCGGTCGAGGCAGCTCAGTTCGGCCCGCCCGAGTCGCCGACCGATTTCGGCATGGGGCCGATCGAGGCAGTCCATTCCGCCGGGCTGCTCGAACATTTGCGAACCGCTTATGCCGCCAGCCGCGGCGACATGGCGGGCAAAGAGCCATACATCCCACACACATTCGCAGTGCGTGGTCGGCGGCCAGGCGGCGACGGGCACCCCGGCGCGTTCGGGGCGTGGGCGTATGACACCGGCTGCCCGCTCTTCGAGAAGACGTTCGAAGCGAGCTACTGGTCCACCCAGGCGGCGCTGACCGCCGCGGAATACGTCCGCAGCAACGGTGGGGTGGCTTACGCACTAATCCGCCCGCCGGGGCACCACGCCGGGCCGGACTTCCACGGCGGGTTTTGTTACACCAACCACTCCGCCGTCGCCGCCCGGTATTTGCAACAGCAGTCCCGCGGCCGGGTGGCGATCCTCGACATCGACTACCACCACGGCAACGGCTCGCAGGAGGTCTTCTACGCCGACCCGGCGGTGTTCTTCGCGTCGCTGCACGCCGACCCTGAGGTGGACTACCCGTTCTACTGGGGCAGTGCCGACGAGCGCGGCGAGGGCAAGGCGAAGGGCACAAACCTCAACGTCCCGCTGCCGCACGGCACCGACGACGAGGCGTATCTGATCGCGCTGGACGGGGTGTTGCCGGCGGTCCGCGAGTTCGCGCCGAAGTACCTGGTGCTCTCGGCCGGGTTCGACCTGATGCGCGGCGACCCGGTGCCGCGCGGCGGCGGGTTCCGCATCACGGCGAAGGGGCTGCGTCAGATCGCCGAGCGGGCCGCCGGACTGGGTCTGCCGACGGTGATCGTGCAGGAGGGCGGGTACAACCTAGACAAGCTCGGCGAGTACGCGGTGATGCTGCTGAGGGGGTTTTCGTAGGTCGGGTCGAGTCTTCGAGGCCCGACGCGGCGAACTCGTCGGGCCTC
>DASSAT010000217.1:0-3924 GCA_035699305.1 Fimbriiglobus sp.
CTGGGACCGCGGCCGTCCCGGCCGCGCTTCCTTCATCAATCGAGGCGCTGGGGTTCCGGCGGAGGTTCCCGACTCGCTCAGCAAGAGCGGCCGGGACGGCCGCGGTCCCAGGGTCATTTCACGTCCAACTCCGCCATCAGCGACTCGTCGCCGAACTGCACGAACGAGTTCGACCGGACCGGCACCCCGGCCGCGGTCGCGTCGGTCATGTACGCCACCAGGACGTACTTCCCCGGCGCCAGCGGCGGCAACGCCAGCGTCAGGTCGATCGACCCGCCCGGCGGGACCGTGGTCCGGAACAGCCCCGCCTGCCCACCGGCGACCGGTTGCACCCGGGCGTCGGCTACCAGGTAGCTCAGGTGAATCCCGGCGTAGTCGCCCGGCTTGAACTCCCACGGCCGGATGGACCGGTTCGCCGCCCGCACCCGCAGCGCCAGCGGCTTGTTCGCCGGGTACGGACTCGGCGGCTCGTCCAGCCACGTCAGCTCCGACCGCGCCGGGCCGGGCGTGTACACGGTCAGTGCCCAGTGGCGGAACCGCTCCGGGGTGTGCTCGATCCCTTCACTCTTGAGCCACACCTTGTACAGGTCGAAGAACCGGTCGATGGCGGCGGTGCGGCCGAACCGGAAGTGCCCGTACCGCGGCCAGAGCTGCCGCATCGCCGCGGACAGGGACGAGTCCGGGGACAGCAGCAGCACCACCGCGGCTGTCAGCCCGGTGCGGTCGGCCCCCTGCTTGCAGTGGAAGACGATCGGGTACTCGGCATGGTCGAGTACCTCGATCAGCCGCCGCAACTCTGACGGCGCCGGTAGCCGGTTGGCCGAGAAGGTGATGTCCTCCTGGGAGACGTTCAGGTCGTGCAGGGTGCGGGCCTCGGCCTCGTACCAGTCCATGACCTGCGACAGCCCGCGGAGGTTGATGACGGTGCGGATGTGGTAGTCACGGACCATCTCGCGCAGGTCAGCCTCCGACGGCTGGGCGCAGCGGTACACCCGGCCAGGGATGACCGCGTGCCGGTTCGTCCCGCCGACCACCCGCACGGCCTCGGCCCCGACCCCGACGACGAGGGCGAGCACGGCAGCGCGGCCGACCCATCGCCAGGGGCGGGCCGGCCGGCGCAGCGGGGACCGGAGGCGGGGCATCAGGCTCATGGCGGGGGCATTCTGACGGAAGTGCGGCGGGTTGGCTAGAGCACCCTGGGACCGCGGCCGTCCCGGCCGCTCTTGCTCCGCGGGTCGTGATGCCGGGGCGTCGTCCCAGACCCCTGACGTGCCCAGCAAGAGCGGCCGAGACGGCCGCGGTCCCAGGGGCGACCTACTTCTTCTTCTCGTATTCCTTGATGTACTTCTCCGGGTTCGCCCGGAACTCTTCGCGGCAGCCGGAGCAGCAGACGTAATACGTCTTCCCCTTGTAGCTGACCGGGATCGTCCCCTTGCCGCCGCTGACGATGCACTCCGGCCCCTTCGGCACGCCGGCGAACGGCACCCCCTCCTTGGTCGCCCCGACCTGGTACTGGCGGGCGAACGCCCCCGCCCCGGCCGGCCGCGTCTCCCACCGGTACAGATACCGGTTGGGGTGCAGCAGCGTAATCACCAGCCGCTGGTCCTCTTTTTTGGAATCGTCGGCGCGCTCCAGGGTGAGGATTTGCTCCTTCTGCTTCCCGACGGTGAGCACGCCGGTGAACACCAGCGTCTCCTTGGCCGGGGTGACAGCGGTTAGCCGGTAAACCTTCTCCGCCGGCCGGTAGCGCAGGTCCCAGCGCGTGAAGTGCTTGCCCTTTTCGAAGGCGGCCGTCAGCCGGGTGTCGCCCTTGTCGAACCGCCACTCCCAGGCGATCGTCTCGGTCCAGTAGCCCTTCTGCCGCTGGTCGCGGGTGCCGTCGGGGTAGCCGGTCCCCTTCCACGACCCGATCAGCGGGTTCAGCGGTCGGAAGGCGTCCTTCGCGGACAGGGGCGCCGGGTCGGCGCCGAGCAGACAGGTGGTAATCAGGAAGGCAAACATCCCACACCCCGGCCGGTGGATGCGTCGTCGCGGTTGTAAGTACGACGACCGGGGGTGGGAATTGTTGCAGGAATGTGGTCCGCTCGCTCCGCGAGCGGATTTCGAAGACCGCTCGCGGAGCGAGCGGACCACACTACCGTGGCTTGCGCGGCGGGAACGGGCGGGCCGGCAGTTTCGCGGCGATCCGGTTGTGCAGGGCCGGGGCCGCCTCGACGACGTGCGGCGGCGGCACGTCGGCCGCGACCGCCTCGAACTGCTTGCGGTCGTGGACCTCCTGGCGGTCCACCTTCACCGACGGCGGCGCCTCAATGCCGATCTTTACACGGCCAGGGCCGACGCTGACCACGGTGATGCGAACATTATCCGCGATGATGATCTGCTCGCCGGGCTTGCGGGTCAGGACCAACATTGAACATCCCTCCTGGATTGGCCGCGGGGTGTTGCACGTTCGGTGCCGTCGCGGCGGACCTCGGGTCTTCCGTCAAGGGGGTCGGGGGCCAGTGTCGGACGATCAGACTCTGCACGTCCGGTGCCGCGAGGGCAGCTGCCGGGATTCAGGTGTCCCCACTCGTTCCCAGTGAGGTACGGCCTGACGAGGGTATGTCTGTCTTATCGCCCACCCAAAATAGCCTGAAAATTCTTCCCCCGTCAAGGGCAGATTCCGAATTATTCGCGCGAATCCAGCGCACCCGATTTACCGGAACATTATGCCCCGCGGGTCAAGCCGCTACATCTTCCGGGTAATTCCGGTCGGCGCGGTTTTGCCTTACACAGCGACGTTGCGCGGGGTGCCGATCCTTCCGACTGTCCGCCCCTTGCCGGGGCAACCGGAACGGAGGGACTCCCCGATGCGTCGCCTGCTCACCCGGCTGACTGTCGCTGGAATTGCTGCCCTGGTCGTGACTTCGCCCGCTGCCGCGCAGTCCGGCGGGCCGGTCTACGCCACCCCGCTTCCGCCCGGCCCCGGCATGGTGCCGTTCATCCCCAACGGCAGGCTGGTCGCGCCGGTGCTGATGCCGGTCGGGGCGGTGATCGGCGTCCCGATGGCCTCCTGCTACTACCCGCCGTCCCCAGGTGTCCAGCCGATCGCCCCGGACTGCGGCCAGGTCGTGCCGTATGAGGAACCGGCGCACCGCGGCCGGTACTGGGCGTCGGCCGACTTCCTCTACGGCGCCACGCAGGGGGTGGGGATCCCGCCGCTCGTTACGTTGGCCGCGCCCGGCAGCCCGTTCCCGACGGCCGGGGCGCTGGGCACGCCGAGTCCGATCCTCTTCGGCGGTCGGCGCGATTTGAACTCGACCCGGCCCGGGTTGCAGGCCCGCGTCGGCTACTGGTTCGACGACGAGCGGACGAGCGGCGTGGTCGCGGGGCTGATCTTCCTCGGCGGTCTGAGCGAGCGGTTCATCGGCTCGTCCGGCACCGGCGGGGTGGTCCTGGCCCGGCCGACCGTCGTCGCCGGCGGGACCTCGGTCGGCTCGCCGGTCGCCGGGTTGAGTCCCGGCGGGATCACGGCGTCGGTGGACTCGCGGGTGATCGGCGGCGACGTGAACTACCGCCGGGCGCTGCGGTGCGGCGACTGCTGCCGGGTGGACCTGCTTCTCGTCTACCGGTATCTGCACCTCGGCGACTCGGTGGACGTGTGGACGGCCACCACGCCGCTGAACCCGACGCCGGCGCTGGGGCCGGTCCAGGTGTTGTTGCACGACTCGGTCCGCACTCGCAACCACTTCCACGGGCCGCAGGTGGGGTTCGTGACCGGCTGCCGGCTGGCGCCGGGGCTGACGCTGGAGGCGACCACGACGTTGGCGATGGGCGTGACGGTGGCGGAGGCGAACGCGGTCGGGACGACACAGGTGACGGCCAATCCGGGCGTCGGGACCATCGGGGCGGGGCTGCTGGTGACACCAACGAACGCGGTGGCGG
>DASSAT010000218.1:0-4109 GCA_035699305.1 Fimbriiglobus sp.
AACGGTGGGCCTCGAAGACTCGACCCACCCTACAAGAAGAAACCCGTCATCCGAACAGCCCGCCCCCGTGGCCGTTGCGCTCGGGGTCGCGGGGCTTCTTCTCCGGCTTGCCCTCGATCTCGTCCCAGTTGACCAGCTCGATCGCTCGCGGGACGACGCGGACTAACTCGGCCCGCTTGACCACCTCGTAGCCCTTGCCGCCGCGGTTGACGGCCGGGTACGCGCCGCGGCGGTATTCCTGCTGCCGGCCGCCGGACGTCTCCACCACAAGCGCGTCGAACCGGCTGCCGATCAGCGCCCCGCCGATGCACTCGTCGCCGTCGGCCAGTTTGATCCCCATGACACCCTTGCCGACGCCGGAGAGGATGTTGACCTGCTCGACCGCGAAGTGGATCAGGTGCCCCTCTCGGCTGGCGAGCATCACCCCGTCCTCGTCGCCGACCAATCGGACCATCACGGCCCGGTCCCCCTCGTCGAGCTTGACGTACCGCCGGCCGGCCTTGGTGGACTCCGGTCGGTACGCGGTGAGAGGTAGCCGTAGCACGCTTCCGCCGGTGGTGGCGGCCAGCAGGAACGGGCCGCCGGGTACGCCCTTCTTCTCCGGCAGGTCGGCGGGGGTGAAGCGCGGGTCGGTGCCGACGGCCGCGATCACCCTCACCTGGTCGGCCAGCTTGAAGAACTTCGTCACCGGTTCGCCGTAGCCGCTTGAGGCCGGGACCTCGTTGACCCGTATCGTGTACGCGGTGCCGTCGTCGGCGAAGAAGACCACGTTGTCCAGCGTGCTGGCCGGGACGACGGCGATGACCTCGTCCCCCTCGCGGACGCGGGTGCTCTCGACCGACGCCAGCCGGCCGACCCGCTTGACCCAGCCGTCGCGGGTGAGCACCACGTTGGCGTTCTCCCGGACGATGTACGCCTCCTCGTCGAACTCCAGCACGTCCTCGTCGGAGGCCATCCGCGTCCGCCTGCGGGTCACGAAGTCCTTCGTCTGCAACTCCTCCAGTTCACCGCGGACCACGCCCCAGAGTCGTTTCTTCGACTTCAGGAGCGCTTCGATCTCCTCAGCCTGCTTCTTCTTCTCCCTCAACTCGTCGAGGATCTTCTGAATCTCCATTTGGGCGATCTTGTACAGCTGGGCGTCGAGGACGGCGTTCACCTGCACGTCGTCCAGGTCGAACTCCTTCTTCAGCTTCTCGGCGGCGTCCGCCTTCCCAGAGCTGTTGCGGATGATCTTGATGGCCCGGTCGAGGCCGTCGAAGACCTTGCGGAACCCCTCCAGGACGTGAATCCGTTCGCGGAGCTTCTTCAACTGGTACTCGAACCGCCGGCGGACGGTGGCGAGCCGGAAGTCGAGGAAGTGCCGCAACACCTCCTTGAGGCTCAGCCCGTCGCGCGGGACCATCGTCACCCCGTCCTCGGCCGGGACGAGGCAGGTCACGTTGTACGAGAAGGTTTTTTGCAGCTCGGTGTGCTTGTAAAGGTAAGCCATCACCAGGTTCGGGTCGGCCCCGGGGCGCAGCTCCAGCGCGATGCGTAGGCCGTCCTTCTGGTTGGTCTCGTTGGTCAGGCCGGTGAGCTGCGGCAGCTTCTTCTCCTCGATGAACCGGCCGATGGTTTCTTCCAGGGCGCCCTTGTCCACGCCGTAGGGGATCGACGTGACGACGATCTGCTGGCGGCCTTTGCCCTGGTCTTCGAGCTTCCACTCGCCCTGCACCTTGATGGTGCCGGTCCCCTCCTCGTAGATCCTGCGGAGCGTGGTCCGGTCGGTGACGATCTTGCCGCCGAGCGGGAAGTCCGGCCCCTTCACCCGGTCGAGCAGGGTGGCGACGCTGGCATCCGGGTTGTCGATCAGGTACACGCAGGCGCGCAGTACCTCGCCAAGGTTGTGCGGCGGGATGTTCGTGGCCAGCCCGACCGCGATGCCGGAGGTGCCGTTGACCAGCAGGTTCGGGTACTGGGCCGGCAGAACGAGCGGTTCCTGGCGGGTGCCGTCGTAGCTCGGCTGGAAGTCCACCGTCTCCTGGCCCAGTTCGCCGAGCAATAGCTCCGCGGCGCGGGTGAGGCGGGCCTCGGTATAGCGCTGGGCGGCGGGCGGGTCGCCGTCGAGGGAGCCGAAGTTGCCCTGCCCGTCCACCAGCGGCACCCGCAACACCCAGTCCTGGGCGAGCCGGACCATGGTGTCGTAGATCGCCTCGCCGCTGTGCGGGTGGTAGTTGCCCATCACCTCGCCGGCGATCTTGGCGGACTTGAGGTGCTTGCGGTCGGCCGACAGGTTCAGGTCGTGGTACATCGAGAAGAGGATGCGCCGCTGCACCGGCTTGAGTCCGTCGCGCACGTCCGGCAGGGCGCGGCCGCGGACGACCGACATGCCGTAGCGGATGAACCGGCTGCGGACCTCCTCGGCGATCGAAACGGTTTGAATCGTCTGAGCCATCGTGGCTGGCCTCGTCTATATCTAAACGCCTGTCCAGTTAATCCTAGCAGGTCAACGGGACTGCGATAGGTCGGTTATCGTCCGCCGGGGGATCATGCTACGACCCCGGGACCGGAGCACGTGTGTCGAGCACGCACGGCTCGCCCGTCGCTTGCGCTCCGGGCTAAGAATCCGTTCGTTCGTCACTCGTGGCGACTTAGGAAAAAACGAACACCCCCGCCGGAGCGGGGGTGCGGTAAGTCCGCACGCGCCGGCAGGGGTGGGCTTCCCGCCGGCGGGTACTTCAATTCTATGGAACCATGCCGACGGCGCGGACGGGGGTGCCATGCTTGGTCGGGGCCGGGTAGTCCTTGATAATCGCCGTCAGTTGCTCGGCATAGTCCCCCGGGATGTCGGCGAACGACGTGATGCTCCAGAGCATCATCAGCGGCTTGCCGGCGGGGGTAGTGTGCGCCTCGGTCAACACCTGCCGGAGTCGCTCGGCGTCCCGGTCGGAGAGCGCCCCCTTGCTGTAGGCGATCACGTTCTGCGGGAACGGCTCCGACCGGCAGAGCACCTTGAGGTTCTTGGCCGCGGCCGGCTGGAGCTTCTGGTAGCCCTGCACCGCCCCGATGTCGAGAAGGACCGCCGGGCTGGTGCCGTTAACCACCGCGTCCAGCGCTTCATCGGGGGCCGGGAGCGGCCGATCCCTGGACGGCTCGACCTTGGCCCCGCGCAGGCGGGCGAGGTACGCGAAGCAGTGGCCCTTGGTCCCGCGGGGGATGGCGACGTCCCCGTCCTTCAGGTCGGCAACGGAGGTACACGCGCTGTCAGTGCGGACGACGATGCACGCCTGCGGCTTACCGCTGGGGTAGACGGTCACGACCAGTGGGACGAGGTCGGGGTTGCGCGCCTTGGCCCAGGCGAACTCGTAGCCGTGGAAGACGCCGAGCTGGCACTGGTTGGCCTTGAGCCGGTCGGCCAGGGTGAGGGCGTCGGGGGCCAGGTCGATGTCGCCGGCGAGGCCGGTCTTCTTGCTGATGAGCTGGCGGAGCGGGCCGCCGAGCACCTTGACCAGGCCCGGCGGCACGTCGCGGAAGAGGCCGCGGACGACCTGGATCTGTAAGCCGGGCGGCGGGTCGGCCGCCCGCACGCCGGGGGCCGAGCCGAACCCGACCAGGGCGGCCAGCGCCCCGGCCGCGAGAGTTAACAAGCGCATCACGCCCACCCCTTGACGGGAGCCGAGGAAAGAGGAAGTCCGCACGCGGCCGGGGCAAGACCCGGTCGATGGTCACACGGCACACGGAGTGCGGAGTGGGCTACGCGAATCCCGGTGCCGAAGCGGTCGAATCAATGGTGCTCGTCAGACACTCGGGGTCGCGCGGGCGCGACGTGCCGAAAGCGTCTAGGCAAGTCTAGTCCGCCGGCCCGCCTCCGCACGGGCGATTCCCGACTTTTCCGAGGCGATTTCCGCCGCCGCCGACCGAGAGGGCGGACCGGGCAAGCGGCGGCGGGGCGAACGGTGCGTCATGCTGTACTTGATCGACGGGCGAAGGGGGCGAACGGATGTACCAAAATGACATCCAGCCCTCCGCGATTCAAGTGCGACTGGTTGCCCCTGGGACCGCGGCCGTCCCGGCCGCTCTTGCTCCGAAGGCCGGGGGCCTCCACCGACACCTCAGCGCCCCGACCGATG
>DASSAT010000219.1:0-10262 GCA_035699305.1 Fimbriiglobus sp.
CTTGCTCCGCGAGTCGGAGCTTCGGGTGACACCCCAACTCCCCGACCGGTGGAGCAAGAGCGGCCGGGACGGCCGCGGTCCCAGGGGCGAATACACTGCCCGCATGGCCGACCGGTTCTACACCCCGCAACCGCTGGCCGCGGGCGAGTTCGTCCTCGACGGCCCGGAGGCGCACCACCTCGCCGCCGTCCGCCGGTTCGGCCCCGGTGACCGCGTCACCCTCTTCAACGGCGACGGCCGCGAGTACCCCGCCGCGGTCGTCTCGGTCGGCAAGCGGTCGGTCGCGCTCACGGTGCACGCGGCCGTCGAGGCGGACCGAGAGTTGGGCTTCGAACTGGTGGTCGCGTCGGCGTTGCCGAAGGGGGACCGGGCCGACTTCCTGATCGAGAAGCTGACCGAGCTGGGCGTAACGCGGTTCGTGCCGCTGGTCGCGGCGCGGTCGGTGGTGGTGCCGAGGGGGAACGTCGTCGAGAAGTTCCGCCGGGCGGTGATCGAGGCGAGCAAGCAGTGCGGGCGGAACGTGCTGATGACGGTGGACCCGCTGGCGAAATGGGGCGAGTTCGTGCGGTCGGCAGGGCTTCCGGCGGCGCGGCTGGTGCTGCACACCGAAGGCGGGCCGCCAGCGGTCGAAGGCGTCCGCGGCGGCGTGGCGGTCGCGGTCGGCCCAGAGGGCGGGCTGACGGCCGACGAGGTGGCCGAGGCGGTCGCGGCGGGGTGGCGACCGGCGACGCTGGGGCCGCGGGTGTTGCGAGTGGAGACGGCAGCGGTGGCGGCGGCAGCCCTGATGGGCAAATCCCAAATCCCAAGTACCAAATCCCAATAAAGAAAGCACCTGCTTTTTTGGGATTTGGTGCTTGGGATTTGGGATTTATCCGCGCAGCGGGTTAGTAGTCCTGCCGGTCCAGCTTCAGCAGCGCCTCCTTGAATAGCTTCGCCGAGCTGAACCGCTCGGTGCGGTCCTTGGCGATCATCTTCATCAGCACCTTCGCCAGGTCCTCGTCGATCCCCTTCTTCACGTCGCGGACTTCCCGCGGCGGCAGGTTGATCCGCCGCCGCAGCGTCTCCTCCGACGACGGCGTCCGCTCCCACGGCATCACCCCGGTGAACACCTCGTAGGCCGTCACCCCCAGCGCGAACAGGTCTACCCGGTGGTCGGTGGCCATCCGCTTGATGATCTCCGGGGCCAGGTAGTCCACCGTCCCGGTGCGGTTGCCCGGCTGGGTGAACTGCGGCGTCCACGGGACGGTCAGCCCGAAGTCGATCAGCTTGACCACCCCGGGGCCGTCCTCCTCCTTGGCGATCATCACGTTCCGCGGGCAGATGTCGCGGTGCAGGAACTTCAGGTCGTGCAGGTAGTCGATGGCGTCGCACAAGTGCGCCAGGAACGCGATGCGGTTGCCTTCGAGCTGGGGGCTCTTGGTCTCGACCAGGTAGTTCAGCCCCAGCCCGTCGATCCACTCCATGACCAGGTACGGCTCACCCTTGGTGGTGACGCCATGCTCGTAGGTCTTGACGCAGTGCGGATGGCTGAGCTGGACGCAGACCTCGCCCTCGCTGGGCTTCTTCACGCCCAGCCCCTTGAACCGCTCCTCGAACTTGCGGGTCTTCGCCGCGTCCAGCAGCTTCAGGCAGATGGTCCGGCCGATGTCCCGGTCGTAGGCCTGGAACACCTTGGACATGCTCCCCTGGCCGGTCCGGCCGCGGAGGTCCCACCGCTTGGCGACGTCCACGATCTTGCGGCCGCGCTTGCCCGACCCGAACAGCTTGGCGAATAGCCCCACAGCAACACCCACGGCCTTTCGTAGGGTGGGCCAAGTCTTCGAGGCCCACCGTCGGAAGCATGGTGGGCCTCGAAGACTCGGCCCACCCTACGAGATGGAACAGTAGTCGATGATCCGGGCGACCTCGGTCCGCAGGTCGTGGCGGTGGACGATCCGGTCCACGAACCCGTGCTTGAGCAGGAACTCGCTGGTCTGGAACCCCTCGGGCAGCTCCAGCCGGATGGTGTTCTTGATGGTCCGGGCGCCGGCGAACCCGACCATCGCCCGCGGTTCGGCAAGGGTCAGGTCGCCCTGGAACGCCCAGCTGGCCGCCACCCCACCCATCGTCGGGTTGGTCAGCACCGACACGTACAGCCCGCCGGACTGATGATAGCGCGCCAGCGCCGCGGACACCTTGGCCATCTGCATCAGCGACAGGATGCC
Source organism: Fimbriiglobus sp. (assembly GCA_035699305.1). Lineage (GTDB taxonomy): Bacteria > Planctomycetota > Planctomycetia > Gemmatales > Gemmataceae > DASSAT01. The sequence continues at coordinate 2,205 of DASSAT010000219.1, forward strand.
CTCCTGCATCCGGGCGCCGCCGCCGGACCCACTGACGAAGATCAGCGGCCGCTTCAACTCGGTGGCCCGCTCGACGGCGCGGGTCAGCCGCTCGCCGGCCACCGACCCCATGCTGCCGGCCATGAATGCGAAGTCGGTGATCCCCAACACGACGCCGCGGCCGCGGATGAACCCCTGGCCGGTGACGGCCGCGTCGGGCAGGCCGGTCTTGGTCTGCTCCTCGGTCAGCCGCTGGTGGTACGGGATGCGGTCCACGAACCCGAGCGGGTCCACCGGCCGAAGGTCCGTGTCCCACTCCTCGAAGCTGGCCTCGTCGAGCAACTGGGCGATCCTGTCGCGCGCGGAGGTGTAGAAGTGGTGCTGGCAGCCCGGCTCCGGGCAGACGTTCTGCCGCAGCTCGACTTCCTTCTTGAAGATGGTGGTCCGGCACGACGGGCAGCGGACCCACAACCCTTCCGGGACGCCGCGCTTGAGCCGCTCGGTCATGGGCCTGCCGGACACGGGTTCCGCCCCAGGTGGCCCCGCGGGGCTGCGGGGTAGCGATCATCTCATCCACACGGGCCGATTCCGTCAAGGGGCGTCCGAAGAGAGGGCGTGAGGGCGTGAGGGGGTGAGGGGGTGAAAGACCCTGGTCTTCTCACGCCCTCACCCCCTCACCCCCTCATCTTCGCATTGACGGCCCTTCCGGTCCGCCCGTAACTTAACACCACGACAGAGCCGAGGACCTCCCCTTGCCGGCCGCACCGTTGTTCGCCCCAATCGTCCCGCCGTCGGTCCGCCGGCTGTTCCGCCGGGTGTTCCCGCACCGGCCGCCAGACTACGCCAGGCTCTGGGACCAGGCGTGCCAGAAGTGGGTGGTTGGACAGACCCAGGTCCACGCGGGCCACCTGCACGTCACCGGTTGGCTGGTCGCACCACCTCTGCTCCGACCGCATGTCGGGTTCCGCGTCAATGGCGAGCCGGTCGAGAAGACTATTTACCCGCTCGACCGGCCGGACGTGACCGCGCTGTTCGAGTTCGTCCCCGACGCCGTGGCAAGCGGGTTCGACCTGTGGTCGAAGTGGCCCGACGGCGCGGCCGAGCCGGGCGACCTGACGGTCGAGGCCGTGGACCGGCGGACGGGCGCGTCGCTGGGATGGGACTACGCACCGTTCCACGTCCCGTCGGCGGACCGGTTCGGCCCGATGCCGGCGCCGCACCAGATGGCCCGGGTGATCGGGGGGGCGTCGGACTACAACTTCCGCATGGGCGGGTACACCGCGTTCCGGGCGCTGGAGCAGGCCGTCCGGGACGCGACCGGGGAGGAGTTGGCCGCGTACCCGCGGGTGCTCGACTGGGGCTGCGGGTGCGGGCGGGTGTCGCGTTACTTCCTACCGGAGGCTCGCGTTGTCGGGGTGGATGTGGACCCCGAGAACGTGGGGTGGTGCCGAGCGAACCTGCCGGGCGGGACGTGGGACGTGGTGCCGCTGCGGCCGCCGACCGGGCTGCCGGCCGCGGGGTTCGATCTGGCGTTCGGGGTGTCAGTGTTCACGCACCTCGGGGAGCCGGAGCAGTTCGCGTGGCTTGCGGAGTTGCAGCGGGTGGTGCGGCCGGGCGGGCTGGCGCTGATGACCTTCCACGGCGACGCGAGCCTGGTCTGGTCGCGGCTGTCGGCCGAGCGGTACACGGAACTGCGGCGGGACGGGTTCTGCGAGCAGCCCAACCCGCTCTACGACGCCGACCTGGGCGAGGCGGACTACTACCGCGACGTATTCCACACGGCCGAGTACGTCCGCCGGGAGTGGGGCAGATTTTTCGAGGTCGTCGCGATCAAGCCGACGTGGGTGGCCCACCAGGACCTAGTCGTGATGCGGCGGCGGTAAGACTCGAAAAACGGCCAGCCGGGGGTCGGCCGGGTCGGCGTACACCCGGGCTAACACGCCGCCGGCAACAAGCTGCTCGTACCGCACGAAGACCGGCCCGCCCCACCCGCCGGGCACCGTCACGACGAACGTCGCCCCACCGGCCCGCAGACGGTCGGCTAACTCCGCCGGCGGCGGCAGCGCCTCCCCGGGCTGGCCGTAGAACACGCGGGTCGGCGGCGCGACGAACGGGTTGAACGCCTTGCGTCCGGTGAACAGGTAGACGACCGGGTCCGCGTGCGAGGCGGTCACGGCGTCGGCCGGGACGTTCGCCCGGACCCACCCGAATAGCCGCTCGTAAGCCGCCCAGTCGGGGTCGCCGGACTGGATCACCGGCGGCTCGTACCCGCGCTGCCGCACCTTCTCCCACCGCCCGGCGACGGCCGTGAGGTTGGTCGCCACCAGCACCGCCGCCACGGCCGGGACGACCCACCGCGCGGCCGGCAGTCGTCCGAGCAGGCGAAACAGGTAAACCGCTAGCAGCGGTTGAAGCGGGACCACGAACCGCGCCGGCGGCCACGGCCAGACCAGAATCAGCGCGAGGTAAGCGAGCAGCACCCACGCGGCCGGCCGACCGGCCCGGGCGTCGCGGGCTACGAGCACCCACACCGCCAACCCCAGCGCCGCCGTCACGAGTTTGGCCGCAGCTCCCTCTCCGGCCAGCGCTGCCAGCCCCGCGGCGGGCTGGTCGGCGGTTGCCTGGAACACCCAGACCAGGTTTAGTGCAACGACCCGGGCCAGTGCCCCGGGGCCGGACTCCGCCCACCACCCGACGTAATCCGAGTAGTACCCCGTCACAGGGTCCGTGCGATACTGCCCGATCGCGGCGGCCGACCACACGGCCCAGGGGGCCAACACCACCGCCGCCCCGAGGGCCGGCCGCCACGGCCTGCGACCCGCGCGAATTAGCAGCAGTAGCCCGACAACCGGCAGCACCACGCCCGGCATCCGACAGAGCGTTGGCAATGCCAGCACCGCCCCGAGCACGAACCCCGGCCGGCGGTCCGGGTCGGCGAGGGCCGCTTCGAGCCGCCACAGGGCGAAGAGCAGCAGCGCCGCGAAGGGCATCTCCGCGAGGAGCAGCGTGGCGAGCCAGAGGACGATCGGGCTGGTCGCCACCGCCGCCGCGGCGGACCCAGCGACAAACCGGCCCGCGTAGCCGAACCGGACCGCGAACAGGTATCCGCCCGCCGCGGCCGCCGCCGCACCGAGCACACCGACCCACTCCAGCAGCGGGACGTTGCCCGGGAAGTGCGGGTCCGCGCACCAGAGGATCGCCAGGGCCGCGGGGTAAAGCGGCGGGAACTTCGTCTGCGGCGGCTCGGTCGGGAGGTGGGTCAGCCCATAGCCGCGGCCCTCGGCCAGCGCCTGGGCGGTGATGACGTAAAGGCCGTCGTCGTGGAACTGGCCGGTGAGGCGGGGCACGTCCGGCCGGGCCTGGGTGAGGGCGAGGACGACGGCCGCCAGCCCGGCCGCGACCGCCCAGTCGGTCCGCCGCAGGGGAATCACCGGTCGTCGATCTGGGCCAGGGACGCGAACGGCCGACCCTCGATGTACGCCAGAAACGCCCCGCCGCCGGTCGAGACGTGCGTCATCCGGTCCGCGTAGCCGAACTGCTCGACCGCCTCGGCCGTCTCGCCGCCGCCGATCACCGTCACCGCACCACAGCCCGCCATCGCCGCGGCGATCCCCTTCGTGCCGTTGCTGAACGCCGGCATCTCGAACCAGCCGACCGGGCCGTTCCAGATCACCGTCTTGGCGGCCGCGATCTTCTCGGCGTAGAGGTCGATCGTCTTCGGGCCGATGTCTACCCCCTCGTAACCGTGCGGGATCGGCCCCTGCACGACCTGCGTCTGCGCCAGGTCGTCGGACTTCGCCACCAGGTAGTCGATCGGCAAGGAGATCTTCGCCCCGACCTGCGGGACCAACTCCTTCGCGGCGGACAGTTCCGCGTCGTCCACCTTGGTGCCGCCGACGTCTACGCCGATCGCCTTGAGGAAGGCGTAGGCCATCTTGCCGCCGATGAGCAGGTGATCGACCTTCTTGAGCAGGGCGTTGATGAACGCGATCTTATCGGACACCTTGGCCCCACCCATGACCGCGAAGAACGGCCTCTCCGGGTCGGCCAGCAGCCCGTCGATGACGTTCAATTCCTTCTCGACCAGCAGCCCGACCGCCCGTGGCTTGCCCTGGGCCTTGAGCGCCGCGGGGACCGCGACCATCGACGCATCCTTGTCGTTGTGGCAGGTGCCGAAGGCGTCGTTGACGTAGGCGTCGCCCAGCGCGGCAATGGCCGATGCAAATTCCTTATCGTTCTTCTGCTCGCGCGGGTCGAACCGCAGGTTCTCTAGCAGCAGCACGTCGCCGGGCTTCATCGCCTGCACCGCGGCCGTCACCGCGGGGCCGACCACCTCGTTGCCGGCCTTCTTCACCGGCCGGCCGAGCAGTTCGCCGAACCGCTGCGCGACCTTGTCCATCGTCAGAAACTTCCGCTCCTCCGGCGACGCCTTCTCCGGCCGTCCGAGGTGGCTCATGGCGATCACCGCCGCCCCTGCGTCGAGCAGCTTCTTCACTGTCGGCCCCGCGGCGCGGATGCGGCGGTCGTTCTTGACCGCTCCGGTCGTCTTGTCGAGCGGCACGTTGAAATCAACCCGGACCAGCACCTTCTTCCCCTTCAGGTCGCCCAGGTCGGCGATGGTCTTCTTCATGACTGACTCCACGAGAACGAACCACAGAGTCACAGAGAACACAGAGGGAAGAAACACAGAGAAAAGAACAGGGTTCAAGGCAGAAGACAAAGCCATCCTGTTTTTGTCTTCAACACTGTTTGTTGCCTGCTCTGTGTTTCTTCCCTCTGTGTTCTCTGTGACTCTGTGGTTCGTTTTTTTACGCCTTCGAGATCATATACTTCAGCAGGTCCACGCAGCGGTTGCTGTAGCCCCACTCGTTGTCGTACCAGCTGACCAGCTTGAAGAACCGGCTGTTCAACCCGATGCCGCTGCCAGCGTCGAAGACGCTCGACGACGGGTCGTGGATGAAATCGCTGGAGACGACCTCGTCGGCGGTGTAAGAGAGGATGCCCTTGAGGTACGTCTCGCTCGCCCGCCGCATCGCGGCGCAGATGTCCTTGTAGCTCGTCTCCTTGACGGTCTTCACCGTCAAGTCCACGACGGACACCGTCGCGGTCGGGACGCGGAACGACATGCCGGTCAGCTTTCCCTGGACCTCGGGGATCGCCAGCCCGACCGCCCGGGCGGCGCCGGTGCCGCTGGGGATGATGTTCACCGCCGCCGCCCGGCCGCCCTTCCAGTCCTTCTTCGACGGGCCGTCCACCGTCTTCTGCGTCGCGGTGTAGGCGTGGACCGTCGTCATCAGCCCCTCGTCGATGCCGAAGCCCTCCTTCAAGAGGACGTGGACCACCGGGGCCAGGCAGTTGGTCGTGCAGCTCGCGTTCGAGATAATGTTGTGCTTGGAGGCGTCGTACTTCTCGTGGTTGACGCCCATCACGACGGTGATGTCCTCGCCCTTGGCCGGGGCGGAGATGATGACCTTCCGGGCACCGGCGGTGAGGTGGCCGCGGGCCTTCTCGGCCTCGGTGAACAGGCCCGTCGATTCGATCACGTACTCGACGCCGAGCTGCTTCCAGGGAAGCGACTGCGGCCCCTCCTTGACGGCGAGGCACTTGATCCGGTGGCCGTCCACGACCAGCGTGTCGTCCTCGGCGACGGCCGGGCCGGACTTCTCGCTGCGCACGTCGCGGGCAAACCGGCCCTGGGTGGAGTCGTACTTGAGCAGGTACGCCAGGTTGTCCGCCGGGACGAGGTCGTTGACCGCCACCACGTCGATCTGCTTGCCGAGCAAGCCCTGTTCGACCAGGGCGCGGAACACCAGGCGACCGATCCGCCCGAACCCGTTGATCCCGACCTTCACGGCTGCCATCTCTCGTTCGCTCCTCGCGTGGGGCGGCCGATAGCCGGCCGCGGAATGCGTTCCTAGGGTATGTGTATGGCCGCGTCGGTCCGAGTCAAAGTAGTAGGCACACTCCGTGTGCCGTAGCTTGCCCGGACTGACGGCACACGGAGTGTGCCTACTACTCTAAATCGAGGTTCCCATGCCAAACACCGTCCGCGTCGCCGTGACCGGGGCCGCCGGCCAGGTCGCTTACGCCATGCTCGCCCGGCTCGCCTCCGGCGAGGTGTTCGGCCCCGAGACCAAGGTCGCCCTCAAGCTGCTCGAAATCCCGCAGGCGATGTCGGCCGTCGAAGGCGTGGCAATGGAGCTGGAGGACTGCGGGTTCCCGACGCTCTCGCAGGTGGACGTCACCGACGACCCGCGGCACGCCTTCGACGGCGTCAACTGGGCACTGCTGGTCGGCGCCGCCCCGCGCAAGCAGGGGATGGAGCGCAAGGACCTGCTCGGCCTCAACGGACAGATCTTCGTCGGTCAGGGGCAGGCGCTCGCCCAACGTGCCGCGAAGGACGTGCGCGTCCTGATCGTCGGCAACCCGTGCAACACGAACTGCCTGGTCGCGTATCAGAATGGGAAAGGTATCCCGGCCGAGCGGTGGACGGCGATGACCCGACTCGACCACAACCGCGCGGTCGCCGCGCTGGCCAAGAAAGCCGGGGTGCCGAACGCGGCCGTCACCTGCGTGACCATCTGGGGCAACCACTCGAACACGCAGTACCCGGACTTCACCAACGCAAAGATCAACGGCAAGCCGGCCACCGAGACGATCACTGACCGGAGTTGGCTGGAGACGACCTTCGTGCCGCAGTGCCAGAACCGCGGGGCGGCGATCATCAAGGCCCGGGGGTTGTCGTCGGCGATGTCGGCGGCGAATGGGGCGATTGACCACGTCAAGACGTGGCTCAAGGGCACCCCCGGCGGCGACTGGACCAGTGCCGCGACGGTCTCCAAGGGCGAGTACGGCGTGCCGGCGGGGCTGGTGTTCGGCTACCCCGTGACCGGCGACGGCAAGCCGACGCTGAAGGTGGTGGAGGGGCTGAAGCTGGACGCCTTCGGGCAGGCGGCGTTCCAGAAGACGCTCGACGAGTTGCTGGAGGAGCGCGAGGCGGTCAAGCACCTGCTGCCGGGCTAGAATGAGGGTATCGCAAGCCCACGGACCGCGGTCCGTGGGCTTGGAGGGCACCATGTCCACCGCCAAGAACGTCCTCGGCACGCCGCTGCGGACCTGCTCCACCGACCCGATGACGGGGTTCTTCCGCACCGGTTGCTGCGACACCGGGGCCGACGACCTTGGCCTACACGTCGTCTGCGCCGAGATGACCGCCGACTTCCTGATGTTCTCCGCCGGCCGCGGCAACGACCTGTCCACGCCGAACCCGGGGTTCGGGTTCCCGGGCCTGCGGCCGGGGGACCGGTGGTGCCTATGCGCGTCGCGGTGGAAGGAGGCGCTCGAAGCCGGGGTCGCGCCGCCGGTGGTGCTTGAGGCGACGCACATGGCGACCCTGGAGTTCGTCGATCTCGACGACCTCAAGCGGCACGCCCTGGACCTGCCGGCCGGGGCGTGAAACGATTGCCGTAGGTCGGGCCGAGTCTTCGAGGCCCGACGTTCCCCCGCTTGCCTGTGAGGGGTCAAAGCAAATGCGTACCTGGTACTTGTTCGGCGGGCTGCTGGTTGCGGCGTGTGCTCCGATCTTCGCCTCCACCCCCGTTCTTCCGGCGATGGACCCACCGCCAGCGGCAGTGGCGACCGTCACATTTCACGACATCGACCCTAACCCCGGTGTCCGTTACCACCTTGACTGTGTCGTCGAACTCGTCGGCACGGACAAGAAGCCCAAAGTACACTGTGACATTGGAGCTGGCGCCACTGGCAAGGCCATCCGCCTCACCATCGAAAACGCCTTGAAGTTGAAGAAAGAGTGGAAGTGCAAGGGCGAAGGCAAGAAGTTGACACTTGAGGGGTGGAAGAACCCGAAGACCGGGACGTTCTACAAGGTCAAGAAGGTGACGTTCACGTCGCCCGATCTGCCGAAGGACTGGATGCCGAAGGTGACCAACCCCACGGGGCCGATCGCCTGAACTCGCGTCACGGTGACTTCCAATCGGCCGCCGGGCCCGTCCGGCGGCCGCCGTCATTTCGGGTCATAGACTACCTCGGGGTCGGATGGCGTCCCGCGGCCGGCTGGCC
>DASSAT010000220.1:0-3348 GCA_035699305.1 Fimbriiglobus sp.
CCATCGCCCGCCGGCTCGCGGCGGTCCGCTCGTTCGGCAAGTTCCTCTGCCGCGAAGGGGTGCTCAAGTCCAACCCGGCGCAGGCGCTACGCGGCCCCCGGCAGGACAAGAAGCTGCCGCACTTCCTCACGGTTGCTGACACGCGGAAGCTCCTCGCCGCTCCGCCGGACGTGCCGCCCCTCGGCCGCCGCGACCGGGCGATCCTGGAGACGCTCTACTCGGCCGGGCTACGGGTGAGCGAACTGGTCGGGCTGAACCTGGACGACGCTGACCTGTCGGACGGCGTCCTGGTCGTGCGCGGCAAAGGGAAGAAGGAGCGGCTAGCGCTGCTCGGCGGGCCAGCCAAGGCCGCGATGGCGGCGTGGCTGGCCGATCGCGCCGCCCTGCTGGCCGACCGCAACCGGCAGTCGCCGGCGGTGTTCGTGAACAAGGCCGGCGGCCGGCTCACCACCCGCAGCGTCGGCCGTCTGCTGGCGAAGCATCTTCGGCAGGCGGGCCTCGACCCCCGCACCACGCCGCACACCCTTCGGCACAGCTTCGCCACGCACATGCTCGACGCCGGCGCCGACATCCGCGGGGTGCAGGAACTCCTCGGCCACAAGAGCCTCAGCACGACCCAGGTCTATACGCACGTCACAACTCAGCGGCTCCAGCAGAGCTACCACAAGGCGCACCCCCGCGCGTAGGCAGGGTTCTCCGGATTCCATTTGCTCTGCCCTTCGCGGCTTGACACAATCCCTCCCGGACGACCATTCCCGGGAGGAGCACCACACATGGCGGCGCGACAGTCGGTCTGGGTCGGGGCGACGGTGGCGGCGGCGGCAATCGGGGTGAACCTGGTCTTCGCCCAGTCGCGGGAGTACAAGAGCGGGGTCATCTGGCCGGAGCCGAAGGTGGTGACGCCGGGCGCGACCGCGGCCGACCCGCCGGCCGACGCCATCGTTCTCCTCGGCGGCAAGGACACCTCGAAGTGGCGGGAGGAGGGCGGCTGGGAGCTGAAGGACGGCTACGCGGTCATCAGGTCCCGGTCTGGCGTCCACACCAAGGACGCCTACGGCGACTGCCAGCTGCACGTCGAGTTCGCCACCCCGGAGAAGGTATCCGGCAGCGGCCAGGGCCGCGGCAACAGCGGCATCTACCTGATGGGCAAGTACGAGGTGCAGATCCTCGACTCGTTCGACAACAAGACGTACTTCGACGGCCAGTGCGCCGCGATCTACAAGCAGCACCCGCCGCTGGTGAACGTCTGCCGCAAGCCGGGCGAGTGGCAGACCTACGACATCGTCTTCGAGGCGCCGCGATTCGGCGAGGGCGGCAAGGTGCTCAAGCCCGGTTACGTCACGGTCCTGCAGAACGGGGTGCTGGTACAGAATCACTTCGAGCTGCAAGGCGGGACTTTCTACAACCAGCCGGCGCATTACGACAAGAACGGCCACCCCGATCGGCTGCCGCTAAACATCCAGTACCACGGCAACCCGGTCAAGTTCCGCAACATTTGGATCCGCGAGATCAAGCCGATCGTCGGGAAGAAGCCGAACTAAGAGGAACGAACCACAGAGTCACAGAGGACACAGAGGGAAGAAACACAGAGAACGAACAAGGTTGAAGGCAGAAGACGGGCATGCCTCCTTCTTCTGTCTTGAACCCTGTCTGTTGCCTCTCTGTGTTTCTTCCCTCTGTGTCCTCTGTGACTCTGTGGTTCGTTTTTTAACCGAACGCCTTGCGCAGCATCGCCAGGCTCTTCGGCACCGCCGTCCTCGGGTCTTCTTTCCCTTCGAACTCCAGCGACACGTACCCCTTGTAGCCGCTGCCGTGGAGTAACTTGGCGATCCGCGGGTAGTCCAGGTCCAGCGTGTACCACGTCCCGCCGCCGTAGTAGGTCTTCGCCTGCACGAGCACCGCCTTCGGGGCCAGCTTCTCCAGCCTGTCGTAGGGGTCCTCCAAGAAGTTGCCGGTGTCGAGCGTCACCTGGAGCCACGGCGACTTGAGCGCGTCTACGATCTGCAGCACGCCCTCCGGCGTCCGCCCCAGCCCCCAGTGGTTCTCTAGCCCGAGGATCACCCCGCACTTCTCCGCCGTCTTGAGGCACTGGCCCAGGCAGTCGATCACCCACCCGAACCCGTCCTCGTCGGTGTAGCCCTTGATCGGCGGCTCGATGCCGCGGTTCTTCATCAGCTCGTCGAAGCTCTTGCTCGTCCGCCAGGTGCCGGTGTTCACCCGCATGGTCGGGATGCCGAGCTGATACGCCAGTTCGGTCTGGTGGATCGTCAGTTCGACGTTCTTCTGCCGCGCCGCCTTGTCCGGCGAGAGGAACCCCTGGTGCGTCGAGAACCCGCACAGGTCCAGGGCGTTGACGAAGGCCCGCCGCTTGAGCCTCTGGAGGTAGCCGGGCGACTCGTTGGTCATCTGCCGCAGCAGCAGCTCGATCCCGTCGAAGCCCATCTCGGCGGCGAGGTCGATGCACTTCTCCACGTCGCGGAGTTCCCGGTTGGTGAACTGCCAGAACGAGTACGTCGAGACGGCGAACCGGGTCCGCCGGGCCGGCGGGGGCGGGTCGGCGGCGACGGCGGGGCGGACGGCGACGGCTGCGGCCGAGGCGGCCAGGAACGCGCGGCGAGTGACACTCACGGGGGAGTCCTCCGGGTGGCGACGGGATGGGGGACCGGCCGGGCGTGGCCCGGCTGGGCTGTTGTATTTCCGGGGCCGCCCCGCGGGGATCGTCTCCGACTTCCGGCGCCGACCGGCGGCGGTGGCGGTAGGATAATTCCACCGCGGGCGCCCGGACGATCGGCCCTGAGGATTGCCATGACCACGGTCGCTGACCTTCGGCGCGAGTACGTCCGGGACGGGTTGTCGGAGTCTTCCGCCGGCAGCGACCCGATCGCGCTTTTCCGCACCTGGTTTGCTCAAGCGCTGGCCGCGGAGTTGGCGGAACCCAACGCCATGTCTCTCGCCACGGTGTGCGCCGACGGCCGGCCGTCGGTCCGCGTCGTCCTGCTCAAGCAGTTCGACGACGAGGGGTTCACCTTCTTCACGAACTACGTGAGCCGCAAGGGGCGGGAGTTGGCGGTCAACCCGTTCGCGGCGCTGGCGTTCTGGTGGCAAGAGTTCGAGCGGCAAGTTCGGATCGAGGGGCGCGTCAGCAAGGTGTCGCCGGCCGAGTCGGACGAGTACTTTGCGAGCCGACCACTCGGCAGCCGGCTCGGAGCGTGGGCCTCCGGCCAGAGCGAGGTGCTGCCGGACCGCGCGACCCTTGACCGGCGATACGCCGAGCTGGCGGCCCGGTACGCCGACGGGGACGTGCCGCGGCCGCCGCACTGGGGCGGGTATCGACTCGTTCCGGACGCG
>DASSAT010000221.1:0-8008 GCA_035699305.1 Fimbriiglobus sp.
GTACGGCGGCGCGTCCGGCAAGGCGGTCCTCTACGACGTTCAGACAGGAGCCGTTATCACCGCGGTCGGGGATAAGGAGACCGACGCGATCCTCGCCGCCGACCTGTCCGCCGACCAGACGCTGATCGCCGTCGGCACCCCGACGCGCATGATCCGCATCTACAACGTCGCCGACGGGTCGGTCGCCCGCGAGATCAAGAAGCACACCGACTGGGTGACGGCCGTCGAGTTCAGCCCGGACGGCGTACTGCTGGCGACCGGCGACCGCAACGGCGGGCTGTTTGTCTGGGAGGCGAACACCGGCCGCGAGTTCCACACCCTGCGCGGTCACACGGCGATGATCACTGCCGTCTCGTGGCGGGCCGACTCCAACGTGCTCGCCTCGTCCAGCGAGGATGGCACCATCCACCTGTGGGGCGCCGAGAACGGCAACGTCATCAAGAAGTGGAGCGCCCACGGCGGCGGGGCGCTGTCGGTGTGGTTCGCCCCCGACGGCCGGCTCGCGTCCACCGGCCGCGACAAGCTCACCAAGCTCTGGGACGGCAGCGGCAAGCTGCTCAAGCAGTTCGAGGCGTTCGCCGACCTGGGGCTGAACGTCGCCGTCACCCACGACAACAGCAAGGTGGTCGCCGGCGACTGGACCGGCACGCTGCGGTTCTGGAACGCCGCGGACGCGAAGTTGCTGGCGTCCGCGGACACCAACCCGCTGCCGGCCGTGGACCGGCTCTAGGCGACGGAGCAAGCAGTCATCGCCACCGAGGCGAAGGTGAAGCAGACCGCCGCCGCACTTGTCGCGGCGCAGGCGAAGGCGAAGCAGGCGGCCGACGCGCTCGCCGCGGCGCAGGCGAAGGCCCAAAAGGTGGCCGCCGACCTCGCCGCGGCGCAGAAAGCGGTCGGCGACCACACCAGCGCCGCGAAGGCTGCTGCTTCGCAGGTCGCCCAGGCGAAGGCGGAGTTGGACAAGCAGACGGCCGCGGAGACAGCAACGCGGAACAAGGCGGCCGCGCTGGAGGTGTCCGCCACCGCTTACGCCTCGGCCGCGAAGACGATCCAGGACGCCGCCGCGAAGGCTCCGCACAACGCCGACCTGGCCGCCGCCGCGAAGGCCGCCGCCGGCACCGCCCGGCAGCAGGCGAACGAACTAACCGCCGCCAGGAAAGCCACGACCGACGCCGCGTCGGCGCAGAAGGTCGCGGCCGACAAGCACGCGGTACTGACGAAGGCGATCGCCGACCACCAGACTGCCGCGGCCGCCGCGCAGAAGCAGGTGGCGGCCCTCCAGCCGACCGTGAAACCCGCGGCCGACGCGGTCGCCCCTGTGAAGGCCGCCGCCGACGCCGCGAGCAAGGCGGTCGCCCCGGCGAAGGCCGCCGCCGATCAGGCGACCGCCGACCTCGCCGCCGCGAAGGCCAGGCTCGACCGACTCAAGAGCCGGCCGGTCGCGTCGCGGTAGTTCCAGGCCGCGGTTCGACGGTGACAGCAAAGGGGCTTCCGGTTTGACCGGCGGGCGGTGTCCGAATAACTATACCGCCGGCCCGTTCTCACCCGGGGGTCGCCGCCATGCTCCGCCTCGCACTACTCGTCGTCGCGCTCGGCTTCGCCTCACAGCTCACCGCGGCGGAGAAACCGAACGTCGTGTTCATCCTCGCCGACGACCTCGGGTGGACCGACCTCGGCTGCCAGGGGTCGAAGTACTACCTCACGCCCAACATCGACCGCATGGCCGACCACGGCATGCGGTTCACCGCGGGGTACTCCTGCGGGCCGAACTGCCAGCCGACCCGCGCCGCACTCATGTCCGGCCAGTACGGCCCCCGCACCGGCGTCTACACCGTCGGCGGCATCGACCGCTTCGACTGGAAGTCGCGCCCGCTGCGGCCGGTGGACAACGTCACCAAGCTCGACCCGAAGGTCGTCACCGTCGCCGAGGCGCTGCGGGCCGCCGGGTACAAGACCGGCCACTTCGGCAAGTGGCACCTCGGCCAGGACCCCGCCCATCACCCGCTCGCCCAGGGGTTCGACGAGTCGGTCGTCTCCATGGGCCGACACTTCGACTTCCCCACCGTCCCCAAGGTCGCGGTCCCCAAGGGCGCCTACCTCGCCGACTGGCTGACCGACAAGTCGGTTGACTTCATCACCCGGCACAAGGACGGGCCGTTCTTCCTCTGCCTGCACCACTACGCCGTCCACTCCCCGCTCCAGGCGAAGCCGGAGCTGATCGCCAAGTTCAAGGACAAGCCGGCCGTCGGCGGGCACCACAACCCGACCTACGCGGCGATGATCGCCAGCGTGGACGAGAGCGTCGGCCGGGTGCTTAAGACACTCGACGACCTGAAGCTGTCGGACAACACGCTGGTGGTCTTCACTTCGGACAACGGCGGCGTCGGTGGCTACGTCCGCGAGGGGATCGTCCGGCGGAAGCAGGACACGACCGACAACGCCCCGCTGCGGATGGGCAAGGGGTCGCTGTACGAGGGCGGTGTCCGGGTAGCGTTCATCGCCCGCTGGCCGGGGACGATCCAGGCCGGCACCGTGACCGACGAGCCGATCAACAGCGTGGACCTGTACCCGACGCTGCTGGAGTTGGCCGGGGCGAAGCCGCCGGCCGGGCAGCCGCTCGACGGGGTGAGCTACGTCCCGACGCTGCGCGGCAAGAAGCGGGAGCGGGGGCCGCTGTACTGGCACTTCCCCGGCTACCTCGGGGTCGGCAAGGGGAACTGGCGGACGACGCCCGCCGGCTCGGTCCGCGATGGCGACTGGAAGCTGATCGAGTTCTTCGAGGACGGCCGGCAGGAGTTGTACAACCTCAAGAACGACATCGGGGAGAAGACGAACCTCGCGGCGAAGTTGCCGGCGAAGGCGAAGGAGTTACACGGCAAGCTGATCGCGTGGCGCGAGCAGGTCGGGGCAAAGATGCCGACGAAGAACAAGTGAGCCGACGAACAAGGCATTCACCACAAAGGCACAAAGATCACACAAAGGAGACACAAAGAAGAGAGAAGAGTGGCCCTGCCTTCTGCCTTCCTTTGTGTTGTCTTTGTGTGATCTTTGTGCCTTTGTGGTGAATGCCTTCCGCCAAGTCACCGGAGTCTCGACCATGATTCGAACCACGTTCATCCTCCTCGCCGTCGCCGCGCTCGGCTTCGCCTCGCGGCTAACCGCCGCGGATCGACCGAACGTCCTCATCGTCCTCACCGACGACCAGGGTCTCGGCGACTTCTCCTACACCGGCAACCCCGTCGTCAAGACGCCCAACCTCGACCGGTTCGCCCGTGAGTCCGTCCGCCTGACCGACTTCCACGTCTGCCCGATGTGCACCCCGTCCCGCGGGCAACTCATGACCGGCGTGGACGCGCTGCGCAACGGCGCCACCTCCGTCACCGCTGGCCGATCGATGCTGCGCGTCGGCCTGCCGACCATGCCGGAGATCTTTGCCAAGGCCGGGTACAAGACCGGCCTCTTCGGCAAGTGGCACCTCGGCGACAACTACCCGCACCGGCCGACCGACCGCGGCTTCCAGGAGGCGGTCTACTTCCTCGGCTGGGGGATGCTGCAATCCGCCCCGGAGTTCGACAACCCGCTCATCGACGGCCGCTACTTCCACAACGGCGAGCCGAAACACTTCAAGGGCCACTGCACCGACCTGTGGTTCGACTCCGCGATTGCCTGGATGAAGGAGCGCAAACAGAAGGGCGAGCCGTTCCTGTGCTACCTGCCGACCAACGCCGCGCACGGGCCGCACGTCGAACTCGACGAATACGTCAAGCCGTACCAGGGGAAGAAGGGACCGGCCAAGTTCTTCGGCATGATCGCCCACGTCGATAAGCGGTTCGGCGACGTGGAGCGGTTCCTGACCGACTCCGGCCTACGCGACAACACCATCGTCATCTTCATGACCGACAACGGCGGCACCGCCGGGGTGAACCTGTACAACGCCGGTCTGCGCGGCCGCAAGACGAGCTACTACGACGGCGGCCATCGGGTGCCGTGCTGGGTCCGCTGGCCGGTGGGTGAGCTTGGCAAGCCGCGCGACATCGACACCCCGACGCAGAATCAAGACCTGCTGCCGACGCTCCTGGACCTGTGCAGCGTCGAGAAGCCGGCCAACGCGAAGTTCGACGGCACCAGCATCGCCGCGCTGCTCCGCGGCACGGAGAAGCTGCCGGACCGGATGTTCGTCGTGCAGTACAGCCGCGACAAGGTCGCCAAGTGGGACTCGTGCGTCGTCTGGGGCAAGTGGCGGCTCGTCGCGGGGAAGGAGCTGTACGACATCGCGGCCGACCGCGCCCAGAAGAACGACCTCGCCGCCGCGCACCCGGACGTGGTGGCGAAGATGCGCGACCACTACGAGAAGTGGTGGGCCGGCATCGCGCCGACGGTCAACGACTACGTCCCGTGCGCGTACTTCGGCTCAGCGAAGGACCCGGTCAGCGAGCTGACCAGCTCCGACTGGGAGGGCATCTACGCCGACAACACCGGCCACGTCCGCAACGCCATCGGCGGCCCGACCGGCTCGCACTGGAACGTCTTCGTCGAGACGCCCGGGACCTACGAGATCACGCTGCGGCGGTGGCCGCGGGAGACGAAGGCCGCCCTCGGCGCCCGGCACGACGCCAGCCCGAAGCTGGCGGCCATCGGCGGCAAAGCGTACGCGCCGCCGAGCAAGGCGTTCCCGACCATCGCCGAGGGGGTGGTGAAGGTCGCCGGCCGGGAGGCGTCGGCGAAGACCGCCCCGACCGCGCAGGAGGTGGCCGTCCGGGTGGCGCTGCCGGCCGGCAAGACCACCCTGAAGGGGTGGTTCCGGGACGCGGAGGGGAAGGACCTGTGCGGGGCGTTCTACGCCTACGTCCGTAAAGTGAAGTAGTACCACACGGGCCGTCTTACAAGGCGTTCACCACAAAGGCACAAAGGTCACACAAAGGAAACACAAAGGAGAAGAGGTCGGCTTTCTGTCTTCCTTTGTGTCTCATTGTGTGACCTTTGTGCCTTTGTGGTGAACGCCTTATGCCGTGCGGCCCACCAACAAGGACCCACCCCATGCAAGGCATCCCCCAGGTGATCGACGCCCTCAACCGGGCCTTGACCATCGAGCTGACCGCCATCAACCAGTACTTCTGCCAAGCCAAGATGTGCAAGAACTGGGGCTTCCTGAAGCTCGCCGGCAAGCACTACGAGGAGTCCATCGGTGAGATGAAGCACGCCGAGAAGATCATCGACCGCGTGCTGTTCCTGGACGGCACCCCGGAGATCGCCCGGTACGACGTGATCCGCGTCGGCACCAACGTGAAGGAGCAGTTCGAGAACGATCTGGCGCTCGAGATGGGCGGCGTCAAGGCTTACAACGAGATGGTGGACCTGTGCATCAAGCTCAAGGACAACAACACCCACAAGCTGGCGCTGGAAATCCTCCACGACTCCGAGGAGCACGTCGATTGGCTGGAGACGCAGCTGGGGCTGATCCAGGCGGTCGGGCTGGAGCGCTACCTGTCCGAGCAGATGAGCGGCGACGACGACGAGGAGTAGACCGTCAGGTACTGCCGCAGTTCCCGGTGGCAGCAGTTGCAGCCGTCGCCGGCCCCGGTGAGGGTGCGGAGTTCGCGGACCGTGCGGGCGCCGCGGGTGCGGATCGCCACGATGACCGACTCTTCCGTGACCTTCAGGCAGCGACAGACGATGCGATCAGGGCAGCTGCCGACGGCCGGGCAGCAGGAGCAAGTCCCGGTGCAGGCGGCGGTTCGATCCAGCTCGGTCATGACGGACCCGACTTCTTCCTGAGATTGAGTCTCAATCCATCGTAAGGTGCCGGGCCGTGTTGTCAACAGAAGAAACGATCCACAGATTTCGCAGATTGCACAGATGAAGACAGAAGAACAGAACGAAGACGAGCAAGACCGAGACCCGCGGACTTATGCCGTCATCGGCGCGGCGATGGAGGTCCACCGGCAACTCGGGTGCGGGTTCCTCGAAGCGGTATACCAGGAGGCGATGGAACTCGAACTCGCCGCCCGAGGCGTGCCGTTCCGGCGCCAGGTCGATCTGCCGGTCTTCTACAAGGGCCGGCAACTCAAGACCGTCTACAAGGCCGACCTGCTCTGCTGCGAGTCGGTGATCGTCGAACTCAAAGCCCTATCGCAGATGAGCGGCGCGGAGGAGGCGCAAGTCCTGAACTATCTCAAGGCGACCGGCTTTCAAACCGGCCTCCTCCTGAACTTCGGCACCCGCTCGCTCCAGTACCGCCGATACATTCTTACTTCTTAATCTGTGAAATCTGTGTAATCTGCGGATCGACTCTTTCTGAGGAGACCAAACCGATGCCTGTCCGTCTGCTGATTGTGCTGGCTTTAGTCGCGCTCGGCCTCGCCGCGCCACTGACCGCGGCCGAGCGCCCCAACATCGTCGTCGTGATGTCCGACGACATGGGGTTCTCGGACATCGGCTGCTACGGCAGCGAGATCGCCACCCCGAACCTCGACAACCTCGCGGCCGGCGGCGTCCGCTTCACCCAGTTCTACAACACCGCGCGCTGCTGCCCGACCCGCGCCTGCCTGCTCACCGGCCTCTACCCGCACCAGGCCGGGGTCGGCCACATGACCGGCAAGGGCCACGGCGCCGAGTTCCCCAGCTACCGCGGCGACCTGAACGACCGGTGCGTCACCATCGCCGAGGCGCTGCGGCCGGCCGGCTACCGCACCTACGCCGTCGGCAAGTGGCACGTCTGCCACAACGTCCGCCCGGACGGCCCCAAGCACAACTGGCCATTGCAACGCGGCTTCGACCGCTTCTACGGCATGGTCTCCGGCGGCGGCAGCTACTACGACCCGTTCACCCTCTGCCGCGGCAACCAACTCATCTCCCCCTACGCCGACCCCGAGTACAAGCCCAAGACGTACTACTTCACCGACGCCATCGGCGACCACGCCGTCCGGTTCCTCGGCGAACACCAGAAGCAGCACGCCGGCACGCCGTTCTTCATGTACGTGACGTTCACCGCCGCCCACTGGCCGATGCACGCCTTGCCGGAGGACATCGCCAAGTACAAGGGGAAGTACGACGGCGGCTACGGCCCCGCTCGGAAGGCCCGGCTCGCGAAGGCCCGCAAGCTCGGGCTGATCGACCCGAAGTGGGGACTGTCCGAGCAGGCCGGGGACTGGGACGCCGTGACGAACAAGGAGTGGGAGGCGGCGTGCATGGAGGTGTACGCGGCGGCGGTGGACCGCATGGACCAGAACGTCGGCAAGATCGTCGCCGAGTTGAAGCGCACGGGCCAACTCGACAACACGCTGGTCCTGTTCCTGCAAGACAACGGCGGCTGCGCCGAGCAGATGGGTCGGCGGAAGAACAAGAACCACCCCGACGGCCCCCGCGCCGACAAGCCGACGTTGCCGCCGCTGCCGCCGGAGGCGCTGCCGAAGTCGCTGGTCCCGCCGCAGACCCGCGACGGCTACCCGGTCCGCCAGGGGCCGGGCGTCATGCCCGGCCCGGCGGACACCTACGTCGCCTACGGCGAGGGCTGGGCGAACGTCTCGGACACGCCGTTCCGCGAGTACAAGCACTGGGTCCACGAGGGCGGCATCAGCACGCCGCTGATCGCCCACTGGCCGAAGGGCATCGCCGCGAAGGGCGAGCTGCGCCGCCAGCCCGGCCACCTGATCGACATCATGGCGACCTGCCTCGACCTGTCCGGCGCGAAGTACCCGGAGGGCAAGACCCCGCCCGAGGGCAAGAGCCTCGTCCCGGCGTTCGCGGATAAGCCGATCGAGCGGGACGCGAACTACTGGGAGCATGAGGGCAACCGGGCGGTCCGGGTCGGCGACTGGAAGCTGGTCGCCAAGGGGCCGGGCGGGAAGTGGGAGCTGTACGACTTGAAGGCCGACCGCACCGAGTTGCACGACCTCGCGTCGGCGAACCCGGAGAAGGTGAAAGAGTTGATCGCCAAGTGGGAGGCGTGGGCGAAGCGGGCGAAGGTGTTGCCGTGGCCGTGGAAGCCGGCGTACAAGGAAAGCCGGGC
>DASSAT010000222.1:0-2819 GCA_035699305.1 Fimbriiglobus sp.
GGTCGAGACGGGCGGGTCCAACATCCAGTTCGCGGTCAACCCGGCCGACGGGCGGATGACCGCCATCGAGATGAACCCCCGCGTCTCCCGCTCCTCGGCCCTGGCGTCCAAGGCGACCGGCTACCCGATCGCCAAGATCGCCGCCAAGCTCGCCGTCGGCTACACCCTGGACGAGCTCAAGAACGACATCACCCGCACCACCCCGGCCAGCTTCGAGCCGACCATCGACTACGTCGTCACCAAGGTGCCGCGGTTCAACTTCGAAAAGTTCCCCGACGCCGACCCGACGCTGACCACGCAGATGAAGTCGGTCGGCGAGACGATGGCCATCGGCCGCACCTTCAAGGAATCGCTCCAGAAAGCCCTCCGCGGGCTGGAGGTCGGCCGGTTCGGGCTGGGGGCCGACCGGCTCGACCGGTGGGGCGCCCCGGACCAGCCGACCGAGGACGAGATCGTCCGCAAGCTGATGACCCCCAACGCCGACCGCATCTGGTTCGTCCGGTACGCACTCAAGTCCGGGATGTCGGTCGAGGACGTCCACCAGCGGACCAAGATCGACCCGTGGTTCCTCCGCGCCATCGAAGAACTGGTCAAACTCGAAGACGAGCTGAGGGCGGCCGGCCCGCTGGACCGCGTTACCCCCGAGGTGATGCTGACGGCCAAGCAGAACGGGTTCACCGACCGCCAGCTCGCCCAACTGTGGGACACCCCATCAGAGTCCGAGGTCCGCAAGGCCCGCAAGGCGATGGGCGTCGCCGCCGTCTTCAAGTCGGTGGACACCTGCGCCGCCGAGTTCGAGGCGTACACGCCGTACTACTACTCGACGTATGAAGCAGGAGTCAGGAGTCAGGAGTCAGGAGTCAGGAGTCAGGAGTCAGGAGACGGGCGGAGCAATTCTGTACTGACTCCTGACTCCTGTCTCCTGACTCCTGAAGACGAAGTCCTCCCCTTCACCGGCAAGCCGAGGATCATGATCCTCGGCGGCGGGCCGAACCGGATCGGCCAGGGGATCGAGTTCGACTACTGCTGCGTCCAGGCGGCATTCGCCCTGCGGGCCGCCGGGTACGAGGTCATCATGGTGAACTCGAACCCGGAGACGGTGAGCACTGACTACGACACGAGCAACCACCTGTTCTTCGAGCCGCTGACCGTCGAGGACGTGCTGAACGTCCACGACCGGATGCGGCCGGACGGGGTGATCGTCCAGTTCGGCGGTCAGACGCCGCTGAACCTGGCGCGGGCGCTGGAGAACAACGGGGTCAATGTGATCGGCACCAGCGTCGAGAGCATCGACATGGCCGAGGACCGCGAGCGGTTCGCGGCCCTGGTCGAGGAACTGGGGCTGAAGCAACCGGCGAATGGCATCGCCTACGACCTGCACGGGGCGCTGGCGGCGGCGCGGCAGATCGGCTACCCAATGCTGGTCCGGCCAAGCTTCGTCCTCGGCGGTCGGGCGATGGAGATCGTCTACACCGAGCAAGCCCTGACCCGGTACATGACCCGGGCGATGGAGGCGTCCCCCGGCAAGCCGGTCCTGATCGACAAGTTCCTGGAGCGCGCCACCGAAGTCGATGTGGACTGCCTCTCCGACGGCACCCGCACCGCGATCGGCGGGGTGATGCAGCACATCGAGGAGGCCGGCATCCACTCCGGCGACTCCGCGTGCGTCATCCCGCCGCACAGCCTGCCGCGGGGCGTGATCGATGAGATCAAGCTCCAGGCCCGGAAGCTCGCCGCCGCGTTGAACGTCCGGGGGCTGATGAACATCCAGTTCGCCGTCACCGGCATCCGGCCGGACGGGACGGCGACGGACGCGCCCGAGGTTTACATCCTGGAGGCCAACCCGCGGGCAAGCCGGACCATCCCGTTCGTCTCGAAGGCGACCGGTGTCCCCCTGGCGCGGCTGGCGGCGCTGGTCATGGCCGGGGCGACACTCGATGACCTCAACGTCGCCGACGAGGTGGTCCCGAAGCACTTCTCGATCAAGGAGAGCGTCTTCCCGTTCAGCAAGTTCCCCGGCGTGGACATCATCCTCGGCCCGGAAATGAAGTCCACCGGCGAGGTGATGGGGATCGACGTCTCATTGCCGATGGCGTTCGTCAAGTCGCAGATGGCCGCGTATGCCCCGCTGCCGGCGACGGGGACGATCTTCGTGTCGGTGGCCGGGGCCGACAAGGCGCTGGTCGCCCCGGTCGCCCGGCAGTTCGCGGACATGGGCTACAAGCTGATCGCCACCGGCGGCACCGCCCGGCACCTGCGCGAGCAGGGCATCCCGGTGGACGTGATCCCGAAGATTCAGGAGGGCCGGCCGAACCTGCTGGACAAGATGAAGAACAACGAGGTCGCCCTCATCATCAACACCCCGAGCGGTCGCGGCAGCCAGACCGACGAGGGGAAGATTCGCGCGGCGGCGGTGTCGCATCGGGTGACGTGCATCACGACCGTGTCGGCGGCCTACGCGGCGGTGGAGGCGTGCCGGGCGCTGCGGGAGCAAGAGTTGACCGTCACGGCGTTGCAGGACTGGTTCCCGAAGAAGTGATCCACAGATTCCGCGGATTCCACAGATTAGAAGACAGATAAGAATGAGTTCTTATCTGTCTTCTAATCTGTGGAATCCGCGGAATCTGTGGATCGAACTCTTCTCAGGCCGCCTTGCGGACCGGCGGCGCCACCGGCAGCGTGTCGATCAGCCCGCGAACGTGCTTGCAGACGTGCGCCGGGTCGTCCTCGCCGCGGTAGACCGCGTCGGCACAGGAGCAGTGCCACAGCAGACCGTCGTCGGCCGTCCGCTCCAGCGCGATCTGGTACGGCAGCCGGCC
>DASSAT010000223.1:0-3047 GCA_035699305.1 Fimbriiglobus sp.
TGCCGGACCCGAACCGGACGCCGGCGGTGTGACGTCAGGCCGCCCAGTTCTCGACGGCCAAGCCCGGGACGGCGGACAGGTCCGAGTCGGTCGTGACGACGGTGCAGTTGCCGATGGAGAAGGCGATGGCGGCGATCATGATATCGAACTGTTGCATGGAGCGGCCGGCCCGGCGGAGGACGGCCCGGAGCCGGCCGAACTCTTCAGCCGCCTCATGGGTGTACGGCCACACGGTCCACGACGCCAGCGCGATCCGTAACGATCGCAGGTTTCTCTCTCACGACGCGCTCATCTCGACGCCGGCCCAGAGTTCGCCCAGCACCGGCGTGCAGGTGCCGACCCGGTCCCCGCGAGCGGTGGCCTCCCGGGCACGCTCGATGACGGGGCGGCGGTTGTCGGCGTAAGCCCCGGCTATGCCAGTGTCGAGTAGGTAGCGTGTCATTCGAAGAGCCGCTCGATCTTCCGGGATCGTTCCTCCCACTTCGAGAGTTCGTACTCCTTCTGCGCCTTCCGGTTGGCTTCCCAGGCGGCCCATTCCTCGTCGGTCAGGAACGGCCCCTGGATCTGATCCATCAGGGCGAGGGTGCGGTCGATCTCTTCCTGGGTAGGCGGGCGGTCGTCGTCCGGCAACCCAACCACTTCATCGGTCGGCTGAATGAATACGTCGGTCCCGTCAGGCCAGTCGGCCGGGGCGTCGGCGACAATCTTTCCGTTCATCACCGTTGCGCGGAGTCCGGACATGTTCGCCCCCTTTCAGTTCGCGTCCCATTCTACCCCACCCAGCTCGCGTCGGTGGCGGCGAACTTGACTAGCTCCTGCGGCTGGAACCACAGGGCGATCTCGGCGGCGGCGTTCTCGGGGCTGTCGCTGCCGTGGACCAGGTTGTTCTGCACGCTCAGCGCGAAGTCGCCGCGGATCGTCCCGGGGGCGGCCTTCGCCCCGTCGGTGATCCCCATCAGGGTGCGGCCCACCGCCACCGCCTCGCGGCCCTCCCACACCATCGCCACCGTCGGGCCGCTGGTCAGGAACGTCAAGAGCGACTCGTAGAACGGCTTGCCCTTGTGGACCGCGTAGTGCTTCTCGGCCAGTTCCCGGCCGGTGTGGATCAGCTTGAGGCCGACCAGCCGTAACCCCTTGGCCTCGAACCGGCCGGTGATCGCCCCGACCAGCCGGCGCTGCACCGCGTCCGGCTTGAGCAGGATCAGCGTCTGCTGCATGGCGGTTCCCTCGGAATCGTTGGCGTTTGCGCGACGCAGGTATGGTGCGGACCGGGCCGCAGTTCGGCTACCCACGGCGGCGGCCGGGTGGTTAGAATTCCGCCCCCCTGGAGGCCGCCCATGCGAATCGAGTCCCGTTCCTTCCCCTGGTGGGTCGTCCTCGGCGGGCTGGTGCTCGCGCTGGGCTACCTGCCGATCCTGGCCGCGCCGTTCGACTTCATCGACGACGGCAACCTCGTCTACCCCGCGCCGCCGGGGACCACCCTCGCCGGGCACGTCGGGCGGTGGTGGGACCGGGTGGTGGCGAACGTCGAACACCTCGGCCCGTTCCGGCCGGCGGTGTGGGCGCACTGGGAGCTAGCGGCCAACACCCTCGGCGGCGACCCGCTGGCGTGGCGGGCGGCGCGGCTCGGATGGTGCGCACTGGCGGCGATGCTGCTGTTGTGGCTGATGCGCGAGCTGAAGCTCCATCCCGTCGCGGCGCTGGTCGCCGGGGCGGCGGCGATGTGGAACCCGTACCGTAACGAGATCTGGACCAGCCTCACTCTGGCGGAGGGGGTGGCGATGCCGTATGCCCTCGTCGCGTTGGTGGCGGCCCGCAAGGCCGGGCGTTCGCGGCGGGTGTGGGCGTGGGACGCGGCCGCGGTGTTCGGGTTGCTCATCGCGCTGGGCTGCAAGAACACCTTCGCGGCGCTGGTCCCGGCGATGCTGGCGCTGCGGCTGTGGCCGGACGGCGCGACGCTCCGCGACGGGCTGCGGCGGAACGGACTCGCGGCGGCAGCGTACCTGTTGCCGCTGGCGGTGCCGGCGGCGCACTTCGTTTACTTCAAGTTGAACTGGCACGCGGGACAGTACGAGACGCCGGGGCCGACGCTGGCGCAGGCCTGGCGCATGGCGAGTTGGCTGAAAGGCGCCGCGGGGCTGGACTTCCTCGGTGCGGGGGTGGGGTTGGTACTTCTCGCGCTCTGGTGCGCGCGGGGGCGCTCAAGCCCATCAAGCCCACCCGTTGCCACGGGTGGGCTTGGGGGCCAACATCGCGCCGCGCTGCTCTGCGGCGCGCTGCTGCTCGTCGCGGGGTTCGTCGTCTATCTGCCGGTCCCCATCGCCGCGGCGCGGTACACGATGCCGGCGGTGTGGGGCTTCGATGTGCTGCTCGGGCTGCTCCTGACCGCGCTGGTCGCAGTCCCGGCTACTTTGCCGCGGCGGGTCGCCTGGGCCGGCGTCGGGCTGGGGGTCGCCGCGCTCTTGGTGGCGAACGTCGGCCGGCAGGAGAAGGTCGCCGCCCGGTCGCGGATGCTCTGGGCGGCGCTGCACCACGTCGAGGCGACGGCCCCGCCCGGCGCTCGGATCGCGTGGGTGGGTGGCGACGCTGGCGACGGCGCGCTGGGCACCGAGGAGGGCATCCACTTCGCCTGGCACCTGCTACACCGCGGCCGCGGCGACGTGCGGATCGGGCTGTTCGACGAACAGGGGCACCCGATCGAGCGGGTCGAGTTGCCGCCCCTGGACCGGGAGCCGACGTACCGGATCGTAGGACACGCCGCCGACGAATCCGGCGCGTGGGGTCCGAGGCGGACGTTCGCCGCGAGCTACCGGCTCGGCCGCAAGCGGTTCGCCTGCCGACTCGACGCTCGCCACGAGCGGCAGGCCGGCGGTTACGCGATGACCGCCGACCCCTAGCGGCCTCAAAGCAACTTGATGAACTCGCGCATCCACGCCGGGTTGTCGTGCCACGTCCGCGCCGTGACCAGGTTGCCGGACACCACGACTTCCCGATCGACGTACTCGCCGCCGAACGACTCCACGTCCAGCTTGCACTTGGCCACGGTC
>DASSAT010000224.1:0-2088 GCA_035699305.1 Fimbriiglobus sp.
CCTTCTTGTTCCCTCCCCCCTTGGGGGGGAGGGTTAGGGTGGGGGGTAGCGACCCCGGCTCGGCAGGAGCCTCGCCCTCCCGAAGAACCCGCTCCCGCAACTCCGCTAACTTCGCCGCCACCTCGCGGTTCCGCTCCCAGCCGTCGATGCGCACCTGCCGGTAGCCGCTCCCTTCGAGCAGCCCGTAGAGCGCGTAGTAGTCCCGTGTGCCGATCGCGTCGAACTTGTGGTCGTGGCAGCGGGCGCACGCCACCGTCAGCCCGAGGAACGCCTTGCTCAGCACGTCGATGCGGTTGTCCAGCCGGTCGGCCTGGTCCTGGCGAATATCGACGGGAGAGTGCACCTCCTCCCCCAGGTGCCAGAAGCCGGTGCCGATCACCGACTCGTTGGCCCCGGTCTCCGGGTCGAGGCGCGGCTTCAGCACATCACCGGCGATGTGCTCCTGCACGAGGCGGTTGTACGGCACGTCGGCGTTGAGCGCCCGCACGACGTAATCGCGGTACTGGTGGGCGTTCGGGATGTCGAAGTCGTTCTCGTGCCCGCGGGTCTCGGCGTAGCGAACCAGATCGAGCCAGTGCCGGCCCCACCGCTCGCCGTAGGCCGGCGACGCCAGGAGCCGATCGACTACCTTGGCGAACGCTTCGGTAGAGTTGTCTGTCTGGAACGCGACGATCTCCCCCGGCGTCGGCGGCAGGCCGGTCAGCGCGAACGTCACCCGCCGCAGCCAGATGAGCTTCCCCGCGGGCGGCGCGGGCCTCAGTCCCTTCGCTTCGAGCTTCGCCAGGATGAACCGGTCCACCGGGTCGCGCGGCCAACTCGCGTCCGTCACCTTCGGCGGCGACTGCGGGCGGACCGGCTGCCACGCCCAGTGTTCGGCCTTGCGCCTTTGCAGGTCGAACGCGGACGTGACGACCGGCGTGGCGGCCGCGGTGCCGGGCCAGGGGGCGCCGTCCTTGATCCAGCGCTCCAGGTCGGCGATCGTCGCGGCTGGCAGCTTTGCCTTCGGCGGCATCTGCAAGTCGGGGTTGGCGTACCGCACCGCCTCGATGAGCCGGCTCTTGCCGGGGTCGCCGGGGACGACCGCCGGCCCGCCGTCGCCGCCGTGCAGGAGGAGCGCCCGGCCGTCCACGCGCAGCCCGCCCTTCGGTTGCTTCTTCGTCTCGGCGGAGTGGCACTTGTAGCAGTGTTCGGCGAGGACCGGGCGGACCTTCGTCTCGAAGAACTCGGCCTGCTCCGGCGTCGGCTCGGCGGCGAGGGCGACGGGCGCCAGCGCAACGAGCAGGAGGCAGGCGGACCGCATGGCGTCTCCATAGGACGAGGCGGCGGGGCAGGAAGTGTGATTATAAGCGAGCGCGGTAGGCCATGAAAGCGATGGCACGCGGATGACGCGGATCGCCGAGCGCGGATGAACGCGGATCAGAATCAAAGAGATCGAAAGCAGGATCAAGAGTAGTCCTGAAATCCTGTCCTCATCCGCGGTGATCCGCGTTGAAATCCGCGACATCCGCGTGCCATCGCTTCAAAAGGTTGTAGTATACAAATGTATAGAAAACTAGGAGGCACGTCATGTCGCTGGAAGTGCGCGTGTTGCCGATCGGGACGCTGCGGCCGGCCCGGTACAACCCGCGGAAGGTGCTCAAGCCGACGGACGCCGCGTACCGCCGACTACGGGCGAGCCTGGAGGAGTTCGGGCTGGTGGAGCCGTTGATCTGGAACGAGCTGACCGGTCATGTCGTCGGCGGCCATGCGCGGCTACGCATCCTGAAGGAGCTGGGCTACACCGAGGTGCCGGTGTCGGTGGTGCGGCTGGACGCGGCGAAGGAGAAGGCGCTCAACGTGGTGCTGAACAACCACGAAGCGCAGGGCCGCTACGACCCGACGAAGCTGGAGAAGCTGTTGACGCAGTTGGAGGGCTTGCCGGAGTTCGGGCTGACCGGCTTCGACAGCCGGACGCTGACGAACCTGCGGCTGGAGCCGGTGGCGGAGTTTCCGCCGGAGGTGGTCGCGGACCGGGTGGAGGTGACGCTGGTGACGGACCCGGCGACCTGGGAGCGGCTGGAGGGGCGGCTGGACGAGCTGGTGCGCGAG
>DASSAT010000225.1:0-4057 GCA_035699305.1 Fimbriiglobus sp.
GGGAGACGGCGACGGCCACGGGATCGGCCAGCGAGTTCGGGCTGTCGGAACTGCCGGGGCTACTCCGGGCCGCGGAGGGGTGGGCCGGGCTGCGCGCCGCGCTGGCCGCCGGCAAGAGCGGCACCCTCGACGGGGCATGGGGGTCCGCCGCCGCGGCCGCGACCGCCGCCCTGGCCGCCGACTTCCCGGTGCTGGCCGTCGTGCCCGGCATGGCCGACGTGGACGGCTGGTCCGAAGACCTGACCAGCTTCACCGGCACCCGGCCCACCATCTTCCCGGCACACGAGACGTGGCCGCCGCAGACCGTCCGCGGCCGGATCAGCGACGAGACCGCGTCCCGCCTCCGGCTGCTACAACAACTGCTCGCCGACCCACCGCGGCTCGTCCTGGCCCCGATGGCCGCGGTCGTGCAGCCGGTCCCGCCGCGCGACGACCTGGCCCGCAGCGGCCGACGGCTGAAGGTCGGCGACCAACTCGACCCGGGCGAGTTCGCCGGCTGGCTAGTCGAGAACAGCTACAAGCGGGTCGAGGCGGTCGAGTTCCCCGGCGAGTTCGGCCGCCGCGGCGGCATCTGCGACCTGTTCCCGCCGGACGCGGCCGACCCGGTGCGGCTGGAGTTCTTCGGCGACGAGGTCGAGTCGATCCGCACGTTCTCGGCGCAGACGCAGCGCAGTCTGGAGAAGAAGAGCGAGATCGTGATACTGGGAGTGGAGGAGGGCGCCCCCCAAGCCCACGGACGGCAGTCCGTGGGCTTCGTCGCCGACTACCTTCCCCCCGGCGCGGTGATCGCGCTGGTCGAACCCGACGACCTCAAGGAGCAGGGCCGCCACTTCTTCGAGCGGGTGGCCGACGCGACCGGGCTGTTCACCGTCGAGGGCGCCTTCGCGCAGCTCCTGCGGCGGCCGACCGTCACCGTCTCCGCCCTGCCCCGCCCTTCCGTCGAGGCGAGCGTGCATCTGCGGGTGGAGTCGGTCGAGCGGTTCAGCGGCAACGTCCAACGCGTCCGCGACGAATTGGACGCCGTCGCCCACAGTGATCGGGTGCTGATCGCCTGCCAGACGGAGGCCGAGTGCCATCGGTTGAGCGAAGTCCTCAAGGCCGGCCAGCTCGCCGAGTCGCACCGGCTCGTGCTGACCACCGGACACGTCCGGGCCGGGTTCCGGCTGGTCGAGCAGGGCATCGTCGCGCTGGGCAGCCACGAGCTATTCCACCGCGACCTGTTGCCGCCGGGGGTGAAGCCGACCGCCGACCGCGCCCCGGGCCGACGGGTCGAGTCGCGGGCCATCGACACCTTCCTCGACCTCAACGAGGGGGATTACGTCGTCCACGTCGCCCACGGCATCGCCCGGTTCCGCGGCATGAGGATGCTTCCGAAAGGGGCGAGGGGCGAGGGGCAAGGGGCAAGTGAAGAGGAAGAAGCTCCAGAGTTCGGTCTTGCCCCTCGCCCCTCGCCCCTCACCCCTGCGACGGAGGAGAACCTCATCCTCGAATTCCGCGGCGAGATGTTCCTGTACGTCCCGGCGTCGCGGATCGACCTGGTTCAGAAGTACGTCGGCGGGGCGCAGGCGCAGCCGGAGCTGTCGAAGCTCGGCGGGACGGCGTGGGGGCGTAAGAAGGACCGGGTCGCCGAGGCGGTCCGCGACCTGGCCGCCGAGATGATCCAGATTCAGGCGGTCCGCGCCGCCATCCCCGGGTTCGCATTCCCACCGGACACCGACTGGCAGACGGAGTTCGAGGCCACCTTTCCCTACCAGGAGACGCCCGACCAGGCCGCGGCCATCGACGAGATCAAGGCCGACCTCCAGAAGCCCCGGCCGATGGACCGGCTGCTGTGCGGCGACGTCGGCTACGGCAAGACCGAGGTCGCCATCCGCGCCGCGTTCAAGGCGATCGACAACGGCAAACAGGTCGCCCTCCTGGTGCCGACCACCGTCCTCGCGGAGCAGCACTACCGCACCTTCACCCAGCGGCTCGCCGAGTATCCCTTCGCCGTCGAGACCGTCAGCCGGTTCAAGTCCCCCGCGCAGCAGAAGGAAATCCTGAAGCGAGTCGCCGAGGGGGTGGTGGACATCGTGATCGGCACGCACCGGCTGGTGTCCGACGACGTGGCGTTCAAGGACCTGGGGCTGGTCATCATCGACGAGGAGCAGCGGTTCGGCGTCGAGCACAAGGAGAAGCTGAAGCGCCTGCGGGCGACGGTCCACGTCCTGACCATGACCGCCACCCCGATCCCGCGGACGCTGCACCAGGCGCTTTTGGGCATCCGCGAGATCAGCAACCTGGAGACGCCGCCGCCGGAGCGGATGCCGGTCGAGACGCGGATCATCCGCTGGGACGACACCCTCATCAAGCACGCCGTCCACCGCGAGATGAACCGCGGCGGGCAGGTGTACTTCGTCCACAACCGCGTCTTCGACATCAACGAGGTCGCGGCCAAGCTCCAGACGATCGTCCCCGAGGCGACGCTGGTGATCGGCCACGGGCAGATGAACGAGCACGCGCTGGAGCGGTCCATGCTGTCGTTCGTCCGCAAGGAGTCGGACATCCTGCTGGCCACGACGATCATCGAGAGCGGGCTGGACATCCCGAACGCCAACACCATGTTCATCGACGAGGCGGACATCTACGGCCTGGCCGACCTGCACCAACTCCGCGGCCGGGTCGGCCGGACCAAGGTCCGGGCGTATGCGTACCTCATCGTGGACGCGAGCAAGCTCATCACCCCGAACGCGCAGAAGCGGCTCAAGGCGATCGAGGAGTTCACCGAACTCGGGGCCGGGTTCAAGATCGCCATGCGCGACCTGGAGATTCGCGGGGCCGGCAACATCCTCGGCGCCGAGCAGAGCGGGCACATCGCGGCCATCGGCTACGAACTCTACTGTCAGATATTGGAGAACGCGGTCCGGCAGTTGAAGCAGCAGCCGCCGCGGGCCGCGGTGGAGGTGAACGTGGACCTGCCGTGGCCGGCGTTCCTGCCGCGGGACTACGTCCCCGCGCAGAAGCTGCGCATCGAGGTCTACCGCCGGCTGGCCCGGCTGCGCGACGCCCGAAAGCTCGACGACTTCCGCCAGGAGCTGCGCGACCGGTACGGCCCGCCTCCGGAGCCGGCCGAGTGGCTGCTGCGGACCACCGAGGTCCGGCTGAACTGCGTTCACTGGCAGGTCGCGTCGATCCACCGCGACGGGCCGGACCTGGTCTTCTCGTACCGCCACCGCGGCAAGGCCGACCAGCTGGCGAAGCAGAGCAAGGGCCGGCTGAAGGTGGTGGACGAGAAGTGCCTGTACCTGCGGCTGCGTCCGGGCGAGGACGACCCGGAGGCGATGTACCGGCTGCTGCAAGGAGTGCTGCGTTCCTCGTAGGTCGGGTCGAGTCTTCGAGGCCCGACTTCTTGTTCCCTCCCCCCTTGGGGGGGAGGGTTAGGGTGGGGGGTTAGCTGCGGGGTGGGTTGGCGCTCCACCCCCCACCCTAACCCTCCCCCCCAAGGGGGGAGGGAACAAAGCCGTCTTGCACCCGCCGCGGGGGCCGGTATAAGCCGGCCGATCTCCTATGTACTCCCACGGACGGGCCCCGGCATGGACGCCGCCCACCGCCGACTGTGCCTGCGCCTCCTGGCCCCGCTCGCCGTGGCGGCCGTCGGGTGCCGAACCACCGGCCTGATCCCGGACAAGGTGGTCAACGCCATCCGCTCCCAGTCCCCGGACGGCCCGAAGGCGCCGGCCGGACCGCTTGTCGTCCCGCCCGCCGCCCCATCAGCCCCGGCCCCGGTCAGTCAGCCCGCGGTCGCGCACGTCGTCCCGGCCGGCGGTTCCAGCCCGGATCAGGCCACGACGCAGGTCCGGCCGGTCGCCGTGATCGGGTCGGACGTGGTCATCACTGACGACGAGGTGTGGCAGATGGTCCGCCAGCGGGCCGGCGAATACGTCCGCCTCGTCGGCACCGAACGCGACGCCCGGGAGAAGGAACTCTTCCGCGAGGAGCTCCGCAAGCTCATCGAGCGCGAGCTGATCATCGCGGACTTCCTGGCCAAGGTGAAGAAGAACAAGCCACAACTGGTGGA
>DASSAT010000226.1:0-4465 GCA_035699305.1 Fimbriiglobus sp.
CTGAAGGTCGCGGCTCGGACGACTCGATTGTGAATTGCCTGACCGGGGATAGCGGTTGTGCCGTTCCGGCAGATCGGGCCGGAGAACTTTACCGACCGGGGCGATTGTCGAACCCGGCCCGACGACGCATGATAAGTGCTGTCGCTTACCCCGGGCGCGACCCTCCGCCCGGGCCACTCGGGAGTCGGCCCCGCGCATGAAGTCGAACCGCGCCGACGGCGAGCGCACCCTCGCCGTCTTCATTGACTTCGAGAACGTCGGCCTCGGGTTCGGCGGCCGCCGCGATCGGTTCAGTATCGAGAAGGTGCTCGAACGGCTCGTCGAGAAGGGCAAGATCGTCGCCAAGAAGGCGTACGCCGACTGGAGCCGGTTCGCCCAGTACGCTGGGTCGCTGCACTCGGCCGCGGTCGAACTGGTCGAGATCCCCAAGCGGAGCCAGACCGGCAAGAACTCGGCCGACATCCGCATGTGCGTGGACGCGATGGACCTGGCGTACTCCAAGGAGCACATCGACACGTTCGTCATCGTCTCCGGGGACAGCGACTTCTCCCCGCTGGTGTCCAAGCTCAAGGAGCTGGGCAAGCACGTCATCGGGCTGGGGCTGGTCGATTCGACCTCCGACTTGCTGCGGGACAACTGCGACGAGTTCCTCTATTACGAAGACCTCGACCGCGCCCCGGCGGCGCCGCTGGCGGACAACCAAGCGATCCCGGAGACCAAGCGGAAGGCGTTCGCGCTGTTGCTCGACTCGCTGCTGGCGCTGCGGCGGGAGAACAAAGAGGTGATCTTCTCGTCGATGGTTAAGGACACGATGAAGCGGAAGAAACCGTCGTTCAACGAGGAGTACCACGGCTACCGGACGTTCAGCGACCTGCTGGAAGACGCCCAGCGGTTCGGGCTGCTGGACCTGGAGCGGCACAAGACCAGCGGCACCTACGTGGTGACCCGGTTTGGGTCGGAGCCTCGACCGGGGAGCGCGGCCACACCTCTGCCCCGACCCCAGGCGATTCCGCAGCCCCCGGCCCGGCAGCCGGCACCAGCCCGGCCGCAGCCACCGATCCACCAGCCGGCCCCGACGAAGCCGCCCGCCAAGGAGCCGGCACCTGCCCGGGGCGGGGAGCGTCGCGGTGGCCGACGCCCGGCCCCGGAGAAGCCGACGCCGGCCCCCGCCCCGCCAAAGGGCCGGGACGACAACGACCGGCTCCCGCTCGGCAAGGAACTGATCGACGACATCGACCTGGACGAGAACGGCGGCGACGACGTGCCGTCGTACATGCCGCGGAAGGGCGCGCCGCCGACGGCCAAGCCGGCGAAGCCGGCCCAGCAACCGGCCGGGCGGTCGGGCCGGGCCGCGAAACCCGCCGCGCCGGCCAGGCCGAAGGCCGAGGGGAAGCCGGCCCAGCCGCCCGCCCGGGGACGGTCGCAGCCGAGCCGCCGTGCCGAGGAGCCGAAGCCGCGGCCGAAGGCGGAACCCAAGCCCGCCCCCCCGGCCGACGAGGACGCCGAGTTCGGCGCCGGCCTGGACCTGTAGCCGTTCTCATTCCCTTCTCACCGCCGGGGTTCGCGCTACCCCCTGGGCCGAGCGGCTGATAAAACCGCTCCACAGGCGCCCACCACTCGCCGCGCACCACTCTGATCCGTTCCGGGGGGCCGACCGTGCCCGTCCTGTTCGCCGCGACCCTCTTCGTCAGCGCGTCGCTGCTGTTCATGGTCCAGCCGATGGTCGGGAAGATGATCCTGCCGCTCCTGGGCGGCAGCCCGGCCGTGTGGAACACCTGCATGGTGTTCTTCCAGGCGCTGTTGCTACTCGGCTACCTGTACGCGCATCACGTCACCAGCAAGTACAAGCCGGCCCGGCAGGCGGCCGTCCACCTCGGGGTGCTCGGCGTCGCCATCGGGTGGATGGTCCTCGCGGCGGTGCTCTCGCCGAGCGGCGCCCCGGTGGCGGTGTTCAAGAGCCTCGCCCCGCAGGGCCAGTCGTACCCGATGTTCGGGGTGATGGCGTTGCTCGCGGTGGCGATCGGCTTGCCGTTCCTGGTCGTCTCGACCAGCGCGCCGCTGTTGCAGAAGTGGTTCGCCTACACCGGCCACCCGTCGGCCAAGGACCCGTACTTCCTGTACGCCGCCAGCAACGCCGGCAGCCTGATCGCGCTACTGGGCTACCCGCTGATGATCGAGCCGAGCCTGACGCTGGCCAGCCAGGCGTGGGTCTGGGCCGGCGGGTTCGTGCTGCTGATGGGTCTGGTCTACCTGTGCGGCCAGGCGGCCAGCAGCCCGCTGCGCCCCGTGCCCAAGCGGAAGCCCGCGCCGACCGCCCGGCCCGGGACGCCGGCCGTCGCCGACCCGACCGCCCCGACCACACTCCAGAAGCTCCGCTGGCTCGCGCTGGCGTTCGTCCCGTCGAGCCTGATGCTCGGCGTCACCTTCCACATGACCACCGACATCGCGTCGGTGCCGCTGTTGTGGGTGATCCCGCTGGCGCTGTACCTGCTGACGTTCATCATCGCCTTCGGCCGCACCCCGAGCTGGTTCCGCCCGGTCATTGCCAACCTCAGCCCAGTACTGACGCTGCTGCTGGTGTTCGTGCTGACCTCGAAGGTTACGTCCCGGGACGGGTTCACCGCGTTCATGGCCCTGTCGATCCACATCGTCGTCTACTTCTTCACCGCGCTGCTGATGCACAGCGAACTGGCCCGGGATCGGCCGGACCCGCGGCACCTGACCGGGTACTACCTGTGGATGTCGCTGGGCGGGGTGCTCGGCGGAGTGTTCAACGCGCTGATCGCACCGGTCTTCTTCCACGGCGCCTACGAGTACCCGATCACCATTGCCGTCGGCTGCCTGCTGATCCCGTCCCTTTCCGACGACGCCGAGCCGAGGCCCGTGCCGGTCGGCTGGCGGCGGTGGCGGCCGGTCATGCTCGACGTACTCATCCCGCTGGCCATGCTCTGCCTCATCAGTTGGCTGACCGTCCTGCCGGAGCAGGCGGACTGGTTCGTCGCCGCGTGCGGCTGGGTGGCCGAGAAGATCACCGCCGCGCTGCAGTTCTGCGGCCTGTCGGCCGCCGTCTCCTACGACACGATCCGGCTCCTGTCGGTGTACGCGGTGCCGTGCGTCCTGTGCTTCTTCTTCATCGACCGCCCGGTCCGGTTCGGGCTGTGCGTGGCCGCTGTGCTGGCGGTCGGGTACTACCGCGCGGCCCAGGCGGAATCGACGGTGATGAGCGCCCGCAGCTTCTTCGGCATCCTGCACGTCGAGAACTACGGCGAGCGGGACGGGCTGCTG
This sequence comes from Fimbriiglobus sp., assembly GCA_035699305.1. Taxonomy (GTDB): domain Bacteria; phylum Planctomycetota; class Planctomycetia; order Gemmatales; family Gemmataceae; genus DASSAT01. The sequence continues at coordinate 3,286 of DASSAT010000226.1, forward strand.
CGGTTCGATTCGACCGACCCGGCCGACGGCACGGTGCGGCACCTGGCCCGGCCCTTCGACTTCTGGTTCTACCGGCTCCTGCACGGCACGACCCTGCACGGCATGCAGGCGACCGAGTCCACGACCTTCCCGGTGGTGGACGACGTGAAGGTGCTCGGCGCGATGTCGCCCTGGAACGCGCTGCTCACCCGCGGGGCGCAGACCGCCTGGGACTTCCGCCAGGAGCCGTTGACGTACTACCACCGGACCGGGCCGGTCGGGAAGATCTTCCACCGGTTCCGCGCCATCGACCCGACGGGCGACGTCGCGATGGTCGGCCTCGGCAGCGGGACGGTCGCCGCCTACGCCCGGCCGGGGCAGAAGCTCACATTCTACGAGATCGACCCGACCGTCATCGCCCTGGTCGAGCACCCGCGGGTGATGAACCCGGAGGAGGTCGCCAAGGGGGAGAAGCCGCTGATGGGGCCGTTCACGTACCTCGCCGACGCGCGGCGGCGCGGGGCGACGATCGAGCTGGTCCTCGGCGACGCCCGGCTGAAGCTGGAGGAGCAGACCGACCGCCGGTACGGGCTGCTGCTGGTGGACGCCTTCAGCTCCGACTCGATCCCGGTCCACCTGCTGACCCGGGAGGCGCTGCTGCTGTACAAGGACCGGCTGACCGAGCACGGGCTGTTGGCGCTGCACATCTCGAACCGGTACATCGACCTGGAGCCGGTGGTGGGGCTGTTGGCGAAAGAGACGGGGCTGGTGGCGCGGGTGTTCAGCGACAGGGACCAAAGCCCGCCGGGCAAGACGCTGTCGTCGTGGGTGGTGTTGGCGAAGAACAAGGCCGACCTGGGCGACGAAATCCTCGGCGAGAACTCCGACGAGCGCTACGGGGCGGTCGCCGGCGGGTTCGGCCACAACATCTTCGACAACGCGCGGTACGACCCGCCGGTCTTCGTCTTCCCGTGGCAGGAACTGCGCACGCAGAAGAACCTGCGGCCGTGGACCGACGACTACTCGGACGTGCTGGCGGTGATGAACATGCGGGAGATTCAGTGGCTCCGCCGGCACCTCGGGATGCCGACCGCGACGGACGAGTGACCCCCTGGGACCGCGGCCGTCCCGGCCGCTCTTGCTGCCCGAAGGGAAGCGATCCGGGACCGACCGGCAGGTTACTGGGTAGTCCAGCAAGAGC
>DASSAT010000227.1:0-5034 GCA_035699305.1 Fimbriiglobus sp.
TGACGGACTCCCCGGGCGACGGCACCTTCACCTGCTCGACGGCCATGACGCGCTCCCCTGACGAAGAAGCCCACGGACGACCGTCCGTGGGCTTCCAGGTGGTCATGATAGATATTTTAGCGCTACTGCGCCGCTGCCGCCTCCGTCGCCGCGGCGGTGCGGTTGGCCGCCGCTGCCGGCACCACCCCCGTCGCCCTCCGCCACGCGCCCGCCACCACGTGCGGGGCCGGCTTCGTCAGCGCCGCGTCCACCAGCTCCGCCTGCTCGTGCTTGTGGACGCTGTGCGATCCGGCCGCCGGGCTGGCGCTGGCGTCGCGGCCGACGAACTCCACCGGCAAGCCCATCGCCCGCAGCAGCGGCTCGACGAAGGACCATCCGCCCATGTTCTGCGATTCTTCTTGCGCCCAGACCCACTCGCCCGCCCGGCGGTAACGGCCCAGTACCTTCTTCAACTGCTCGGCCGGCCACGGGTAGAACTGCTCCAGCCGGACCAGCGCCACGTCGGACCGCTTCAGCTCCGCCCGGCGAGCGGCCAGGTCGTAGTAGAGCTTGCCGCTACAGAGGACCACCCGGTTCGCCTCGCCCGGCGGGGTCGGGTCGTCGATCACCTCGCGGAACGCGCCGTCGGTGAACTCGGACAGCGGCGAGGCCGCGGCCGACAGCCGCAGCAGGCTCTTGGGCGTCATCACGATCAGCGGTTTGCGGAAGGTCCGCTTCACCTGCCGCCGCAGGGCGTGGAAGATCTGCGCCGAGTTGGTCGGGTAGACGACCTGGAGGTTGCCCTCGGCGCAGAGTTGGAGGAACCGCTCCAGCCGGGCCGACGAGTGCTCCGGCCCCTGTCCCTCGTAGCCGTGCGGCAGCAGTAGCACTAGCCCGCTGCCGCGGTTCCACTTCGACTCGCCGGAGGCGACGAACTGGTCGATCACCACCTGGGCGCCGTTGGCGAAGTCGCCGAACTGCGCCTCCCACATGACCAGCGCCTGCGGGTCGTCCAGCGAGTATCCGTACTCGAACGCCAGCACCGCCATCTCGGAGAGCGAGCTGTCGAACACGTCGAACTGCGCCTGCTTCGGGTCGAGGTTCGCCAGCGGACAGTACGGCTTGCCGGTCTCCTGGTCGTAGTAGTAGGAGTGCCGGTGCGCGAAGGTGCCGCGGCGGCTGTCCTGACCGCTGAGGCGGACGAGGTGCCCCTCCAGCACCAGCGAGCCGAACGCCAGCGCCTCGCCGGTCCCCCAGTCGAGCGGCCGGCGCTGTGTGATGTCGTCGCGGCGCTTCTCGGCGAGCTTCTTGATCGTCGGGTGCAGGCGGAACCCCTCGGGCACCGTGGCGATCGCGTCGGCGATCCGGTCGGCGACGGCTTCGGTGATGCGGGTGTCGGCCGGGGCGTGCGCGTACTGGTTGCTCAGCCCCTCCCAGCGGCCGGTGAACCCGGCCATCAGCTTCGACTGCGGCGGCCCTTCCTTCACGTCGTACAGCGCGTCGTCGAGCTTGAGCCGGAATTCGGCGTCGATCGCGTGCGCCTCGTCCTCGCGGATTGCCCCCTCGGCCAGCAGTTGCTCGGCGTACACCTGCGCGACCGGCTTCTTCGCCTTGATCTTGCGGGACTCGACCGGCTGGGTGAACGACGGCTCGTCCCCCTCGTTATGGCCGTACTTGCGGTAGCACACCAGATCGATGACCACGTCCGACTTAAACTGCTGGCGGTACTCCGTCGCCAGCCGGGAGACGTACACCGCGGCCTCCGGGTCCTCGCCGTTGACGTGGAAGATCGGCGCCTGGATGAACTTGGCGATGTCGGTGCAGTACTGCGTCGAGCGCGCGTCGCGCGGCGGGGTGGTGAACCCGATCTGATTGTTGACGACGATATGCAACGTGCCGCCGGTGCGGTAGCCGGCCAGGTTGGCGAGGTTGAACGTCTCGGCGACGACGCCCTGGCCGGCGAACGCCGCGTCGCCGTGGATCAGCAGCGGCACCCCCTTGGACCGCTCCGTGTCGCCGAAGAGCCGTTGCTTGGCCCGGACCCGGCCCTCGACGACCGGGCCGACGATCTCCAGGTGGCTGGGGTTGGGCGAGAGCGACAGGTGGACGGTGCCGCCGTCCAGGGTTGCCACGTCGGCGGAGAAGCCCATGTGGTACTTCACGTCGCCGTCGCCGTCCTTGGTGGAGTCGGGCAGGAAGGTGTCCTCGAACTCGTTGAAGATTTGTTCAAAGGGCTTGCGGAGGAGGTTGGCCAGGACGTTGAGCCGGCCGCGGTGGGCCATGCCGATGACGATCTCCTTGACGCCCAACGCCGGGCCGCGCTCGACGACGGCATCGAGCATCGGCAGCAGGGTCTCAGCCCCTTCGAGGGAGAACCGCTTCTGGCCGACGAACTTGGTGTGCAGGTAGGTCTCGAAGTGGGAGGCCCAGTGCAGGTTCAGCAGGGTGCGGAGCTTCTGCTTGCGGTCGAGGCCGGGGGCGTTGCGGGTCGGCTCCATCCGCTTCGTCAGCCAGGTCCGCTTCTCCAGGTCCTCGATGTGCATGTACTCGACGCCGATCTTGCCGCAGTAGGTCTGCCGCAGGGCGGCGCGCAGCTCGGCCAGCCGGACCCGGCCGTCGAACCCGTGGACCATCGACCCGTCCACGGTGGAGCCGAGGTCGGCATCGGTGAGGCCGAACTTGTCGAGCGTGAGCAGGTCGTGTTCGGGCGGCGGGGCGTCCTGGAGCGGGTCGGTGTACGCCTGGAGGTGGCCGGCCTGGCGGTACCAGAAGACCATGCGGACGACGCCGGTTTGCAGCCGCAGGTCGCCGCGGATGGCGTCCGGTCGGCCGGCGATGCCGTTGCCGGCGAAGGCGACGCCAGCGAAGAACGCCTGCCAGGACGGGTCCACGGAGCCGGGGCTTTCCTGCCAGCGCTGGTAGGCGTCTTCCAGCATCTCGCGGTTGTAGGCGTCGGCCAGTGCGGGGGCGGCCATTGGGCGGCTCCGGGGGCGGGCGTCCGGTCAGGGTATCCATAGCCCAGCGGCGACCCCGGGCAAGCGGGCCGGCGGGCGGTCGAGGTGGCAGCGTGGGGGAACGTTACCCGCGGCCGGACTTGCGGGCAACCCGGAGTCGGAAGCCGGGCGGTGCGGGGCAAATGCGGCGGACTACCCGACCGGCGGCAAGTTTTCGTGGGGACGATCGACACCCGGCCGGCCAACCTGGAGAACGTGAACGATTCGGTCGTCCGGCATCACCCGGTACAAGACCCACATGACATCAAGAGTCAGGTATCGATCACCGAAGTAGTCATCCCCCTTCACGTCGGGGTCGTTCAACAATTCGGCATCGACGAAATCGACCGCCCGGTTGACCGCCTCCCGGTCGAGAGCCAGCATCCAAATCTGGGCCAATTGTTGGAGCGCCAGCTCCCGCCAGGCGACGGTGTACCTCATCCTCACTTCCCCAGCGAGCGGAGATAAGCCTTCACCTCTTCGGTCGTGTAAGTCTTCTCGGGTGTTGCCTTCTGTCGGCGAAGCTGTTCCGGGTTGACCGTGGCGAACAGGTGCCGCCGCATGAGTTCTTCGCGGGTCGCCACCGGAGCGAAGTATCCGACCGTCCGGCCGGCGGCGTCGGTCACGGCCACCAAGTCCGTGACCTGGGCGAATTGAGCTGCGGACTTGTCGTCGAGCTTTACCGTGGTCATGACGTACTCCGCGGGTGCGGGACGGGATAATGCGCGACCCGTCCCGCCGCATTATACCTGACCCATCACTTCCTCGCATACGCCTTCTGAAACGCGGCGACGCCGGCGCCGGGCTCCAGCTTGAACCCGCCCTCTATCAGCACCAGTTCCAGCGCCGCGAGTGCCCCGATCACGTCGAAGGCGTCGGTGTAGCCCATGTGCGAGAGCCGCCAGATCTTGCCCTTGAGCGTGTCCTGCCCGTCGGCCAGCTTGTAGCCGTACTGCTTCTCCAGCTTCTTGAGCGTGCCGCTGCCGTCCACGCCGGCCGGGACCGTGATGACCGTCAGGGCGTTGTTCGGCTGCTCCGCGAAGACTTGCAACCCCATCGCCTTCACCCCGGCCCGGCAGGCCGCGGCGATCCTCGCGTGCCGTGCCCACAGGTTCTCGATCCCCTCGGCGCGGATGCGCTTCAGGCTCACCCGCTGCGCCTTGATGAGCGTGTTCGCCGGGGTGAACGGCGTGTCGGGGCCGTCGGCCAGCGCCTTCCTGTACCGCCGCAGGTCCAGGTAGAAGTTGCGGACCGGCGTCGATTCGATCTTCGCCCACGCCTTCGGCGACACCGACACGAACGCCAGGCCCGGCGGCAGCATCAGCGCCTTCTGCGAACCCGTCACAACGATGTCGAGGCCCCACTCGTCGGTGCGGCACTCCATCGCCCCGAGGCCGCTGATGCCGTCCACGATCAGCAGCGCGTCCGTCTTCGCCACGATCTTGCCGAACGCCGCGAGGTCGTGGCCGACGCCGGTGGAGGTCTCGCTGAGGGTGGCGAAGACCGCCTTCGCGTCCGGGTTGGCGGCCAGCGCCTTCTCCAGTTGCTCCGGCTGCACGGCTTTGCCGTAGGGGACTTCGACCGCGACGATGTTGGCCGCATACGCCTTGAGGATGCCGCGCCACCGTTCGCCCCAGCGGCCGGCGGTCAGCAGGATCGCCTTCTCCCCGACGGCGAGACTGCTCGACACCGCCGATTCCATTCCGCCGGTGCCGGAGCAGGTGAGCGTGTAGACCGGCTGGGTGGTCCGGTAGACGTACTTGAGGTCCTCGACGACCTCGCCGAGGATCGCCTTGGCCTCTGGCGAACGGTGGTAGCCGACCGGCTTGGCCAACTCCAGCAGGGTCTCCTCGGGGACCGGGGTCGGGCCGGGGGTGAACAGACGCGGCTTCATCGCAATCCTTCTGCAAGAGTGGGAACGGAAACCGGGTCATTGTAAGACCCCATGAATGGGCTGGCTGGTTCGGGGTTTCCCTGGGACCGCGGCCGTCCCGGCCGCTCTTGCTCCACCGGTCGGGGTGCTGGGGTGTCGGCGAAGGCCCCTGACCTGCCCAGCAAGAGC
>DASSAT010000228.1:0-6781 GCA_035699305.1 Fimbriiglobus sp.
CGACGGCTGAAGCAGACCGGGGCGCGGTGGAAGGTGCGGCGGGTGGAGCGAATGGCCACGCTCTGCGCCGTCCAGGCCAGCGACCAGTGGGACACCTACTGGGGCAACATCGCCTGACCACCACAATCGGTTACTGCACCCAAGTTCGTTTCCCGGTCGCTTTGGGCGGACAGGTCGCGGAGCCGGCCGAGCCGCCACTGGCCGTCGGCCCCCTTGACCCACACCGACTCGAACGGGCTTTCGTCGGCCCCCGCCTTCGGGTCGGTCACCTTGGCCGTCCCCTCCACGAGGGCGACGGATGGCCCGAGCACCTTGACCGCGGTCGGGGTGACGGCGAGGGTCAGCCCCCGCTTGTCGGCGAAGAGGGACTTGAACCGGTCGGCGACGGCCGCGCGGCCCCTGGCCACGGTCCCGTCGTCGGAGTGGTACTCGGCGTCCTCGGCCCAGAACGCAGCGACGGCAGCGACGTCGCCCTTGTTGAACGCGGCGGTGTACCCGGCGATGGTCTCCTTGATGGCCGCCTCCTCGGGCGAGGCGTTCGCCGAACCGGCGGTGCGGGGTTGGGGGGTCGTCTAGAGCATTTTCAGTTACTTTCTGGCGGGTCTTCTTTCTCCCTCCCCCCTTGGGGGTAGGGCCGGGGTGGGGGGTAAAGGCGTCACCCGGACACGGGCATTGCCTCCGACGGGTGAAGCTGACCCCCCACCCTAACCCTCCCCCCCAAGGGGGGAGGGAACCAGAGGGCCAGCCGCAACAATGAGACTGAAAATGCTCTAGGGTGAGGGATGGGCGTCCACCCCTCCCCCGACCCCTCACCGAAGCGGGGAGGGGAGCAAGAGTCTTCTCCCCCTTCCCTCTTAGGGAAGGGGGCCGGGGGGTTAGGTGACGACCCCCCAAGGGGGGGAGGGAAGAAGAGGGCGGCCGGACCATTACACGTACCGCCGCAAGAACTCCATCGACTTCCGTGCCGCGTTGACCGCGTCGTGGCTGTGTCGGCTCAGCTCGACGGACACCATCCCCTCGTAGCCCGCCGCCCGCAGTCCGGCGAACACGTCCGCGAAATCGACCTCCCCCTCGCCGAACATCAGGTGGTCGTGGATGCCGCGGCGCATGTCCTCAATGTGGACGTTCCACAGCACGTCCTTCCACCGCACGAGATGTTCGCTGACCGGCAGTTCGCCGTTGCAGACGAGGTGGCCGACGTCTACCGTCAGCCCGAACGCCGGATGGTTCACCTTCGCGTGGAGTTCGGCGAACTTGTCCATCGTGTCGATGAACATCCCCGGCTCCGGCTCGAACGCCAGGTGGACTTCGTTCACCGCTGCCCAGTCGGCGAGGTGCTTGCAGCCGGCCACTAGACGGGCCATCAATTCGGACGGCCTGGCGTCATCGACAGGAGTCCCCGACCAGAAGCTGACGACATACGCCTCCAGATCACACCGGCCGGCGATGGCCACACAGTTTTCGAGGAACGTGAAGCGGCGGGCCCGCTCGTTGGCAGATGACGAGATGAGTGTCGGCTGGTGTTTGCGTCGTGGGTCCAACAGGAACCGCGATCCGGTTTCGACCACACATCGCAGTCCGAGGTCGGAGTAGTGTCTCCGAAGTACGGCGGTGCGCTCGGTCAGATCGGACTCGAATGTGGTGAAGTGATGTACGTCCGGCGTCAGTGCCACCCCGCGGTAGCCCAACTCGGCGATGATCTCGACGGCGTCTTCGAGCCGGTGGTGGGCGAACCCGTTGGTGTTGTACCCGAGGATCACGGCGTCCCCTGAATGTAGTCCGCTCGCTCCGCGAGCGGTCTTCGCCGATCCGCTCGCGGAGCGAGCGGACTACATGACCGGCTCTCACGGAACCTTACTCATCCTGCCCTAACCTCGCGTCCGATACAATCGAGAGGGCGGACTCTCTCCGTCGAGGGGGACGGCACATGCGAACGATTCTTCGGCTCGGGTTGGCGGCGGCGGTCGGCGTCGTCCTCGGCGGCGCGGCCCAGGCCCAGACCAGCAGCACCGGCGGCGGCTCGACCGGCGGCAGTACGGGCGGCGGCAGTAGCGGCAGCAGCGCCGGCCAGTCGCTCGGCCAGGTCATGCAGTTCCAGACGCCCACGTCGCTCGACGAGTCGCTCGGCAACCAGATCGGCACCTCCAGCCTCAACCAGTCGAACATCCTCGGCCGGTACTACGCCAACCCGTACTTCCAGGGTCGGGCCGGCGCCCAGGCGGGGGAGACCCCCGGCGGGTTCGGTCAGGCGCTCTACGGCACCTCCGGCGGCCGCACCTCCACCGGGTACTTCGGCTCCAGCACCACCTCCACCGGGGCCGGCGGCACCAGTTCCGGTGGCCGCACCTCCACCGGGTTCGGCGGCACCTCCACCGGCTTCGGCGGAATGTCCACCGGGTTCGGCGGCGCCGGCGGCCGGACCGGGGTCGGCGGCACGACCGGGTTCGGCGGTGCCACGGGCTTCGGCGGCCAGGGTCGGCTCGGCGGTCAGGGCGGCTTCACCGGGATGGGCGGTCAGGGCCGGCTCGGCGGGTTCGGCGGCATGGGGACGACCAACGCCGCCCAGGTGGTGCCGCTCACTCGGCAGATCAGCTACACCGCCACCCTGCAAATCCCGCGGCCGGCGCCCGCGGCCGCCGCGGCCCGGGTGCAGACCGAGGTGCGGGCCATGCTCGACCGGTCTACCATGATCGCCAACCCGGCCGGCGTCCAGGTCGTGACCCAAGGCCCCGTGGTCGTCCTCCGCGGCACCGCCCGCGACGAGGACGAGGCCCGGCTGATCGCCAACATGATCCGGCTGACCCCCGGCGTCCGCGAGGTCCGCAACGAACTACAGTTCCCGGTTCAACAGCCTTAAACCCGGGACCGCGGCCGTCCCGGCCGCTCTGGCTGTACAAATCAGGGACGCATCGGTGTCGCCACACGCCCCCCGACTCGGGTAGCAAGAGCGGCCGGGACGGCCGCGGTCCCAGGGGAATACAATGACGGACGGGCGGGCGCGTGTGCCCCGCCCGTCCGTTCTGCGTTCGCCCAACCGTCCCGCCCCGAAGGAGCCGCGCCCATGGCCGGCGTCAACCCATACATCGCCAAGGTGTCCGCCGAGAAGCCGACGAAGCCGTTCAAGGTGACGTTCCACGTCGAGGAGACGGGCGAGACGACGGAGTTCACCGTGGACCCCGCCGAGATCCCCTACGGCCGGATCGGGCTGGAGGGGAGCCTGCTGGACCTCGCGTCCGGGGCCGGCATCGAGATCGACCACTCCTGCGGCGGGGTGTGCGCCTGCGCCACCTGCCACGTCCACGTGCTGGAGGGGCTTTCCACCTGCCCGCCGGCCACCGACGACGAGGAGGACATGCTCGACACCGCCCGGGACGTACGGCCGGAGTCGCGGCTGAGCTGCCAGTGCGTGCCCAACGGCACGCAAGACCTCGTCGTCCGCGTCCCGAAGTGGAACAAGAACCTGGCGCGGGAGGATCACTGACCAGAGGTCGGAGGTCAGAAGTCAGAAGTCATAGGAGCACACCACCTGCTGTCTTTTCTGACTTCTGACTTCTGACTTCTGACTTCTGACTTCTGACTTCTGACTTCTGACTTCTGACTTCTGACTTCTGACCTCCGACCTCCGACCTCCGACCTCCGATTGATCCTTCCCCGCCAACGCCCTATGATTCAGGCGCGTACTACGGTTGAGGCGCCCGCACCCTCCCCAACCTGCCGGGGGTAACAGATGCGAGTTCGACGGATCCTTGCCGCGGGGCTGACTGTCGCCCTGTTCGGGGCGGGCACGGCCGCGGCGCCCGCCCAGGCACCGGGCACCCCCGAGGAGCGGTCGTTCCGGACCGCCGACGGCGTCAAGCTGCACGGCCTGTTCTACAAGTCGCCCAAGGGGGCGGCGGCGCCGGTCGTGATCATGCTGCACGCCTACAAGGCCAACCCGGACGAGGCCGTCTGGGCGGAGACGGCCAAGCAGCTGGTCAAGCGCGGCTACCACGTCTTCCGGTTCGACTTCCGCGGCCACGGCAAGAGCACCGACATCGTCCCGGACGAGTTCTGGTCCAACCCGGTCAACAAGGCAATGGTCCGGGTCAGCCCCGGCTCGACGGCTGCCACTGACAGTAGCATCAAGTTCGAGGACTTCCGCGACAGCTACTACCCGATGTTGGTCCAGGACCTGGCCGCCGTCCGCAACCAGATCGACCTGATGAACGACAACGGCGACCTGAACGCCAGCTCGATCTACTTGTTCGGGGCCGGCGACGCGGTCAACGTGGGGATGTTCTTCCTGGCGACCGAGTGGTTGCGGGAGCGGCGCAAGCCCAATCTCGCCGTCCCGCCGCCGTACGTTAGCCCGCGGCGGGGGCTGTTCCCGCCCAGCGCCGACCCGGCTGGGCTGGACTACATCGGGGCCGTCTGGGTCGGCCCGGCCAAGGCGCCACGGGGGAGCATCTCCAGCAACGACCTCCGCAAGTGGGTGCTCAGCCCGTACGCCTTCAAGATGCGCAACGAGACCGCCATGTTGTTCGTCTACGGCGAGAAGGACCGGGCCGCCGAGAGCTACTCCAAGACCCTGTTCAACGAGGTGTTGGCGGTCAATGCCCGGGCCGCCAGTGGGGTCGGCAACCTGATGAAGCCGGAGTGGACCTTCCTCCGCGATGTCAAGGGGTCCGGCAACACCGGGATGAAGCTGCTGGGCAACCAGCTCAGCACCGAGAAGACGATCGAGGACTTCTTCGCCACCATCGACAAGGAGCGCAAAGGCCGGACCCGCAAAATCCGCGAGTGGGACAAGCCGCTCTACATCGACGTGCTCGGCTTCGGCGCGATGCGCTAGCTTCGCAACGCAAAAGGCAAAACGCAAAACGCAAAAAAGAAGACGGCTGTTGTCTTCTTTTTTGCGTTTTGCGTTTTGCGTTTTGCGTTTTGCCTTTTGAATTCGTCAGCCCCGCGGGTGGAACTGCCGGTGGATCGCCAGTAGCCGGGCACGGTCCACCTGGGTGTAGTGCTGCGTGGTCTGGATGGAGGCGTGGCCGAGCAACTCCTGCACCGTCCGCAGGTCGGCCCCGCCGGCCAGCACGTGCGTGGCGAAGCTGTGCCGCAGCGTGTGCGGGCTAACGGTGGGCGGCAGCCCCGCCCGCCGGCAGTACTTCTTGACCACCTTCCACAGCGCGATCCGGGTGATCGACTTGCCGGACCGACTCAGGAAGACGTGGTCAGGGGCAAGGGGCAAGGGGCAAGGGGCAAGGGAGGAAGCCACGGCTTGCTCTCGCCCCTCGCCCCTCGCCCCTCGCCCCTCGCCAAGGTAAGCCCTCAAGGCGGCGACCGCCGGCCGGCCGAGCGGCACCACCCGCTGCTTGCTCCCCTTGCCGTGGCACTTGCAGAACCCGGCGTCGAGGTACACGTCGGCGACCTTCAGCCCGACCACCTCCGACGCCCGACAGCCGGTCGCGTAGAGCGTTTCCAAGAGCGCGCGGTCGCGCAGGTAGAACCGGTCTCCAGCTTGCGGGGCGGCAAGCAGTCGGTCCACGGCGGCCAGCGGCAGGACTTGCGGGATGCGCTTCCACAGCTTCGGCGAGCCGAGTAGGTCCACGGCCGTCGGGTCGGCGCGCTCCTCCAGCCGCAGGAACCGGTAGAACATGCGCAGCGAGACGAGGTGCCGGGCGATACTCGGGGCCGCGAGGTTCTGCTCGTGCAGGTAGCCGACGTACCGCGACAGGTCTTTCAGGGTCGGCGCCAGGTAATCGTTGAGGCGGACGGTGGCGGCCCAGTCGGCGAACCGGTCGAGGTCGCGGCCGTAGGCGAGTACGGTGTTGGCGGCCATCCCGCGCTCGGCCTTGAGGTAGTGGCGGAACGCGAGCAGGTCGGACGCGAGTTCGGCAGTCATGGCAATACAGCGAGCGGGGGGCGTAAGCCCCCCGAGTAGGCGCCCGGGGCTTCACACTCCCTCGGGGGGCTTACGCCCCCCGCTCGCTGTATTGTGCCTGGGTTTGAACCGTCGGGCGGGCATCGCCTGATGGCTTTGCAGAGGTGACGGATGGTCCCCACCTTATAAGCCGAACACCTTCCACAGTCTTGTAGATGGGGATGAGAGCCTGTCGTCGGGGTAGAACGTCGGGCCTCGAAGACTCGACCCGACCTACGCAGAGAACTCCTTCCGCAGCACCGCCCGCAACTTCCCAATCGCCCGACCGCGGTGGCTGAGCGCGTGCTTCACGATGCTGCTCAACTCCCCGAACGTGGCGTGGTACTCCGGGATCACGAACAGCGGGTCGTAGCCGAACCCGTTACTCCCCCGCGGCTCGTCGCCGATGACCCCGTGGCACCGCCCCTCGACTACCGCGACCACATTCCCCGTCGGGTCGGCCAGCGCCGCCGTACTGACGTAATAGGCGGCCCGCTCGTCGCCGGTCTTGCCGGTTAGCTCCGCGAGCAGCTTGGCGTTGTTGGCCGCATCGTCGCCGTGGGTGCCGGCCCAGCGTGCCGAGTACACCCCCGGCCGACCGCTCAGCGCCGGCACCACCAGTCCGCTGTCCTCGCCGAGCACCCACTCGCCCAGCGCTGGGGCCAGCGTGACCGCCTTGAGCCGGGCGTTCGCCTCGAACGTCGTCCCGGTCTCCTCGACCTCCGGGGCGGCCGGGTACGGCGACAGATCGGTCAGTTCGATGCCCAGGTCGCCGAGCAGATCGACCAACTCGCCAAGCTTCTTCTTGTTGCGACTCCCCAACACCAGCCTTGGCATTGCCTCTCCAAAACAATTCACCGCGGAGGGCGCGGAGGGCGCAGA
>DASSAT010000229.1:0-9554 GCA_035699305.1 Fimbriiglobus sp.
TTCGACGCGACAACCGCAACCGGAGGCTGCCCGGACACACCCCGCAATAACCCACCACATCACCGAACGGAACTTCTACACCACAAAGGACATCGGGCGAAAGTTCCCTAGAGACTCCGAATCGGAACTACTGACCCTACACCCCACGACACCTATCTGATTTCTCCCGATGCGATACCTCTCTCTACTTGCTCTCCTCCTCGCCCCGCTCTCCGCCTTCGCCCAGCGGGACGCGAAGGTGCCGGACCCCGACCCGGAACTCGAACGCCGGACGTTCGTCGTGCCGGACGGGTTCGAGGTCAACCTGTTCGCGGCCGACCCGATGCTGGCCAAGCCGATCCAGATGAACTTCGACCCGCAGGGCCGATTGTGGGTCGCCTCCAGCGAGGTCTACCCGCAGATCAAGCCGGGACAGAAGGCCAACGACCGCGTGCTGGTCCTCGAAGACACCAACGGCGACGGCAAGGCGGACAAGACCACCGTCTTCGCCGACGGCCTGCTCATCCCGACTGGCGTCGCGCCCGGCGACGGCGGGGTGTACGTCGCGGACAGTACAGACCTGGTCCACTTCTCCAACCCGGACCCGAAGACCGGCAAGGCCCGCAAGAAGCGGATCGTGCTGTCCGGGTTCGGCACCGAGGACACCCACCACATCCTCCACACCTTCCGCTGGGGGCCGGACGGGGCCTTGTACTTCAACCAGTCGGTGTACATCCACAGCCACATCGAGACGCCGCACGGCGTCCGCCGGCTCAACGCGGGCGGCGTCTGGCGGTTCCGGCCGGAGGCCGTGAAGCTGGAGGTATTCGCGCGCGGGTTCTGGAACCCGTGGGGGACGCAGTTCGACCGCTGGGGCCAGTCGTTCGCCACTGACGGCGCCAACGGCGAGGGGCCGACGATCCTCATGCCCGGCGCCGCCTACCCAGCCGCGAAGTGGGACGGCCGCATCCTTCATGGTCTGAACCCCGGCAGCCCGAAGCACTGCGGGCTGGAAGTCCTCAGCGGTCGGCATCTGCCGGAGGAATATCGGGGGAGTCTCATCACCAACGACTTCCGCGGCCATCGGGTGTGTCGGTTCGTGCTGCGCGAGGACGGGTCCGGCTACCAGTCGCAGGAGAAGCAGGAACTCATCAAGAGCGCGCACCCAGCGTTCCGGCCGATTGATATTGCAATGGGGCCGGACGGGGCGGTCTACGTCGCCGACTGGTACAACCCGATCATCCAGCACGGCGAGGTGGACTTCCGCGACCCGCGCCGCGACCACACCCACGGCCGCATCTGGCGGATCACCGCGAAGGGCCGGCCGCTGGTGCCGCGGCCGAAGTTGGTCGGGGCGAGCGTGCCCGAGTTGCTGGAACACCTGAAGGCTCCCGAGGGGTGGACGCGACGGCAGGCGAAGCGAGTCCTCCAGGAGCGCGGCGCGAAGGAGGTGATGCCGGAGCTGGCCAAGTGGCTGGTCCGGCTAAACGAGTCGGACCCGGATGCCGAACACCACGCCCTCGAAGCCCTGTGGGTGGCCCAGTCGTTCGATCGGGTGGATGCGAAGTTACTCGACGCGGTGCTGACCGCGAAGGACCACCGCGCCCGGTCCGCAGCGTGTCGGGTCGTCGCGGCTTGGGCGGACCGGTTGCCGAACGCGCTCGAACTGCTCGCCGCGCGGGTCGCCGACGACCACCCGCAGGTCCGGCTCGAAGCGGTCCGGGCACTGGCCCACGTCCCGAGTTCGCAGGCCGCGGTCCTCGCCGCGATGGCGCTCGACAAGCCGGTGGACGGGTGGCTCGACTACGCCCTGTGGCTGACGCTCCGCGAACTGGCCCCGCACTGGCTCGACCAGGTGAAGGCAGGCCAACTCAACTTCGGCGGCAACCCGCGGCACCTCGTCTTCGCGTTGCAAGCCGCTGGGTCGGGGGACGTGGCCAAGCCGCTGTTGAAGTTGCTGACGACCGGAAAGATCGTCGCGGATCGCCACAAAGCAGCGTGGGTGCTTGTGGCCCAGACCGGCGGTCCCGATGAATTGGCGGCGGTGCTCCGCAAGGCCGGCGACGTGGACACCCCGCCCTCATGGAAGGGCTCGTTAGTCCTGGCCGTGGAGGAGTCTGCGGTCCGACGTAAGGTGGGCCGACCTGCGGACCCCACCGCGCTCGTCTCGCTCATCGGATCAGGAAGCGAGCCAGCTCGCCGGGCTGCCATGAGGCTCGTCGGCACCTGGAAAGTCGAGTTCCTCCGCGAACCGCTCGTTAAGGTGGCCCGCGATCGGAACATGGTACTCGCCGACCGGCAGGCTGCGCTGGACGGACTGACCCGGCTTGGCGGTCCGAAGTCCCGCGATCTGTTTGTTCAACTCGCCGAGTCCGGTCGTCCGACCGAGATTCGACAGCCGGCGGTCGTGTCGCTAACCGGACTCGAGCTTCCCACAGCCGCCAGGCTGGCAGTGGAATTACTTAACGAGGTGAAGCCCGCGGACGACCCGTCCGACCCGAACGACCTCTTCACCGCCTTCACCCAGCGGAAGGGCGGTCCGGCCGTACTGGCGAAGGCGCTGGCCGAGAAGACTTTGCCCCCCGACGTGGCCCGCATCGGGCTGCGAGCGGCCAAGGCGGCGGGACAGCCCGACCTCGCTCTCGTGGAGGCGCTGACCAAGGCTGGTGGGCTGACGGTAGTAAAGCGCGCACTCGTCGGGAAAGACTTGAAGCAGTTCCTCGCCGACGTGGCGAAGCGCGGCGACCCGGCCCGCGGCGAACGGGTCTTCCGCCGCGCCGACATGACCTGCCTGAAGTGCCACGCCGTCGCCGGGGCCGGTGGTCGGGTCGGCCCGGACCTCTCCAGCATCGGCGCCAGCGCCCCGGTCGATTACCTCGTCGAGTCGCTGCTGATCCCGAACGCCAAGATCAAGGAGGGCTTCCACTCGCTCACCGTCACCGACCTGAGCGGGAAGACCGTCACCGGCGTCAAGGTCCGCGAGTCGAAGACCGAACTGGTGCTGCGCGACCACGAGGACCGCGAGGTCGTCATCCCGGTCGCCGACATCGACGAGCGCAAGGACGGCCAATCGCTGATGCCCGACGGCATGACCGACCCGCTCACCCGGCAGGAACTACTCGACCTGACGCGGTTCCTCTCGGAGCTGGGCAAGGGGGCCTACGCCGCGACGCCGGGCAAGGTCGTCCGCCGCTGGCAGGCGTTGCAGCCGTCGAAGGAACTGGCCACGATCGTCCGCCGGGAGCGGCTGGGGGCGATCACATCCGCCGCGAACCTATCCTGGGCGCCGGCGTACAGCCTCGTCTCGGGCGACCTGCCGCCGGACGCGGCCCCGACGTTCAAGAGTCGGGAGGAGACGCCGACGAGCGTGGTGCGCTTCCAGGTCGAGGTGACGACCGCCGGCTCAGCGAGGCTGACCTTCAACGACCCGGCCGGGCTGTCGGTGTGGGTGGACGACAACCCGCTCGACCTGGCCGGCGACCGGGTGAAGGAGTTGTCGCAGGGGATGCACGCGGTCACGGTCGCGGTGGACCGACGAACGCGGACGAAGCCGCTGCGGGCGGAACTGGACGAGGTGCCGGGATCGGCGGCGCGGGCACGGGTGCTGGGGGGGAAGTAGTCGCCGGGTTAAGGGCGCGCTTCAGCCCGTCGTCGTCCGCCGTCGGCGGCGGCACGTAGAGTTCGTCGAGCTGGGCGATAGTCGCCAGGTCGATCACCGCGTTCCAGAGCGAGCCGAGGGCCGTCAGGTAGTTGGCGACGGACGTGCCCAGGTTCTGCTGGGCCATCAGCACGTCGTTGTAATTCAGCTCGCCCGCCCGCGCCACCTGGTAGCGCCGCGACACCGCCCGGTAGACCTGCACCTGGCTGGGGATCAGCCGATCGCGGTAGTACTGCACGAGCGCCCGGTTGGTCTCATAGGTCTCGAACGCCTGGGCCAGCCGGTTCGCCAGGTCGTTGCGCGCGCGCGGCACGGTCTGGATCGCGCGGGCGAGCTGGGCCTTGGCCGCCAGGATGTTCCCCTGGTTGCGGTCGAAGATCGGGATCGGCCCGCCGCTCTGGACGCCGACCTGCGTGTTGTACGGCGGGGTGGACCAGTCCCGTTCGATGTAGATTTGCGTGCGGATGTCCGGGATCGGCATCACCTCCGCCAGCCGCAGGTTGTACCGGGCCTGGAGGATGTTGTTCTCGGCTGTCAGCACGTCCGTGTGCTGGGCCGTCGCGCGGGCGCGGAGCCGGTCGATGTCGAACGCCGGGGCCGGCGCGTCGGCACGGCCGGCCAGTTCGGTCGGCGGCATCTCCGGCCGGCCCAGGCTGGCCGCGAGCTGCCGCCACGCGGAGGCGTAGCGGTTGCGGGATTGAAGCAGCAGCGCCCGCGCCTGGAGCGCCATGGCATACGACTGGAGCGGCTCGTAG
Source organism: Fimbriiglobus sp. (assembly GCA_035699305.1). Taxonomy (GTDB): domain Bacteria; phylum Planctomycetota; class Planctomycetia; order Gemmatales; family Gemmataceae; genus DASSAT01. The sequence continues at coordinate 4,393 of DASSAT010000229.1, forward strand.
GGCGCCTGCTCGGCCCCCTTCACCAGCCCCTGTTGGGTCTCGTACAGGTCTTCCGTGAACTTGGCCAGCGCCCGGTTCACCGTCGTCGCCTCCCGCGCGACCAGCACCGCGAAGTAGTTCGCCCGGACCTGGTTGATCAAGTCGAGTTGCGCCTTGCGCAGGGCCACCCGGGCGTTGTAGAAGTCCATCAGCGAGGCCAGCCGCGCGAGTTGGAGCTTGCCGCCGGTCTTGAGGACCCAGGCGACGTACCCGCCCTGCTGGCCGCGGGTCTGCACGCCGACGCCGGAGTTGATCTGGTCGGCCTGGTAGCCGAGTTCGGGGTTGGGGTACAGCCCGGCCTGCGTGGCCTTGCCGCGGGCCGCCGCCACGTCGGCCGCCGCCTGCCGGATGATCGGGTTCGTCGCGAGCGCGATCTGCTCCAGCTCGACCAGCGTGAGCGGCTTGCCGGTCGGGGACGGCGCCAGGGCCGGCTCGGCGGGTGCCGCCGGCAGGTCGGGGAAGCGGTCCTTTTCATGACCCTTGCCGGGCGTCGTCTCGACCAGCGGCGCGTCGATCCCCGGCAACTCCGGCGGGATGTGCAAGAGTTGCGGCGCCTTCACGACGGCCGGCGGCGCTACCGTCGGCGGGTGGTGTGAAACGGCGCTCGCCTGCACCACTTCTGACGTGCGAACGTCCGCCGTCACCGCCGGGATGTCGGCGATGGCGAAGTCGCGCATGTCCGGGGCCGGATTGTGGCAGCCCGACGCCAGTGCCAGCAACCCCACGGCCAGCGGGAAGGTTCGGCGGCGGTGAGAAGCCGGGCTGGCGCGCAGTACGGACATGCCGGGTGTATCGGTTGTCGGGCCGGCGGCCCTTGAGTCGGGAGCGGATTCGTGCGGTCGGGGTCAAGCGGCGCGGCGGGTGCCGGGCGGGGGCACGACGCATAAGATAGCCCCTGGACCTGCCAGAGAGTTTCCACGGAGTTCGCAGCACATGTCGCATTCGGTGACCCGCCTACTCGGCCTTGGCCTGACCCCCGGCAAGCTCCGCGGGCTGCAACGGATCAGCAACCCCGACGGCACGCTGACCATGGTCGCCACCGACCAGAACAGCTCGATGATCGCGATGATGAAGGACGCCGCCAAGCGCGAGCCGACCTACGCCGAGGTGGCCGACGCCAAGGTGATGCTCTCCCGGGCGCTCTCGCCGCACTGCTCCGGCCTGCTGGTGGACGGCTACTACGGGTACTGGAGCACCGTCGCCGCCCACGCCGTCCCGAAGTCCACCGGCCTGCTCGTCCGGGTCGAGAAGTCCGGGGCCGGCAAGAACGCGGCCAACGCCCCGATGGGCGAGTTCGAGCCGGGCTGGAGCGTCGGCAAGATCAAGCGCTGCGGGGCCGACGCGGTGAAACTCCTCGCCCAGTTCGAGCCGACCGAGCCGGACTCGGCCGAGCACAACTTCGAGCTGACCCGCCAGGTCCACGAGGAGTGCATCCAGCACGACATTCTGTTCCTGCTGGAGCCGCTGCACTTCCCGTTCGGCAAGGAGAAGAAGTCCGACGAGTCGGTGCTGAAGCGGAAGGCGCAGACCGTCATCGACTCGGCGAAGGTACTCAGCCGATACTGCGACGTATACAAGGCCGAGTTCCCCGGCACCCTGGGCGTCGAGTCCGACCAGACCCTGACGGACAACCTGAAGCGGCTCAACGATGCCAGCACCAAGCCGTGGGTGCTGCTGTCCGCCGGGGTGGACTACCCGCAGTACAAGAAGCAGGTGGAGATGGCGATGAAGGCGGGCGCCAGTGGCGTGCTGGGCGGCCGGGCGTTCTGGAAGGAGTACTTCACCTATGCCACCCCGGCCGAGCGGCAGCGGTTCGCCGAGACCGAATGCGTCCGGCGGGTGCGGGAGATCGACGGCATCGTGAAGCAGGGGACGCCGTGGTTCGCCCGGTACGGGCTGACCCTGGAGGACCTGCACGACATGCGCGCGGCCGAGGGCTGGCACGCCCGCTACGGCGGCGGGTCGGCTCCCGCGAGCGGAAGCGCTGCAAAAGTCGATAAGGACGCGGTGTACTAAACGGCGCGACAAAGCCCGGCCGTTGCAACGGCCGGGCTTGACCCCTCACCACGCCCACATCAGCCAGATCACCAGCCCGAACGCCACCCGGCAGGCGACCTGGATCGCCACCCACCGCGACGCCCAGCCCACCGTCTCGCCGATCTCCCGCAGCCCCTTCTTCAGCTCGTCCTCCACCATCCGGTCCGGGTTGACGTACCCCAGCGTCCCCAGCCGGATGAGCGGCGTCTTCCAGCTCGCCAGCCAGTGCTCGGCCAGATCGAGATACTTCTCCGTCTCCGTCCGGTCGAACCGGCCGACGCGGACCAGGAAGTACACGTCTACTATCACCATCGGGACGGCCGCGACCAGGACCGTCGCCAGCCGCCACCAACTCTGCTCCACCTCCCAGACCGTCAGCGCGGCCCGCGGCCAAATGACTCGCGAGCAGACCATCTGGATGACGGTCAGCCCCAGCGCGATCAGCAGCGGCCGGATGACTTCCCGGGTGACGAGTTCGCCGTGGTGCTGCCTCAGTCGGCCGAGCAGCTTCGGCCAGCGGCCGCGGAGCGACACCAGCAAGCGCAGCGCGTCCCAGTAGACGACGTACCGCCGGGCGAAGCTCAGCAGGAACATCGACGCCAGGTAGAAGTCGAAGACGCGGATCAGGTTGGCGGCTTCGAACCGGGACATCGGCGTGCCTTTTCCTGGGACCGCGGCCGTCCCGGCCGCTCTTGCTTCACGGGTCGGGGCGCTTTGCTATCGTCGGAGGCCCCCGACTTGTCCAACCAGAGCGGCCGAGACGGCCGCGCTCCCAGGGATGGTGGCCCTCGGCACCGGCGGTGGGTCTCTTGACTCCATCCTCCGATTTCCGTTCGGAATCGCTTTGTTCTGCCCAACCGGTCGTCGTTTCCGGGCCGTTACACCTTTCCGACCGATTCGGAATATCGTGTGGGCTCGCGTGAATTGTCATTGACTCGCCCACCGATGCGGGTAGTCTACAAGTCCCGTTCCATCCCGACGGCCCCGCGGTGCGGCGTCCCCTCGCCCCCGCGACGCCTGGCATCCCGGCCTCCCCCGGCTGTGAGGATGCGCTGGCATGACACAAACCAACCCCGCCCCGGCTGCGGCCACGGACTCGGGCGGTCCGTCGGGATCGTTCCCGAACGACCGCCGCAAGCGAAACATCCCCGTCGCCACCGACCGTCGGCGGGCCACCAACGCCGCCGAGAAGCGGCGGACCAGCGAGCGCCGCCGGCTGATCGACCCGACCACCTGCGAGCGCGACTACTCCGACGACGAGACCGACTTCATGAAGGCGATGGACCGGTACAAGCGGGAGAACCGCCGGCCGTTCCCGACCTGGAGCGAAGTCCTGGAGGTGCTGCGGTCGCTAGGCTACCGCAAGGTGGCCGAGCCGACCGACCTGCCGGGCACCAAGAAGCCGCAAGCCGCCGACGCCCCCAAGACGCCCCGCTAGGCCGCCCGTAGAATGCCCCAAGCCCCGCGAGCCGACGCGCCCCCGGACCCCGAAGTGGTTCGACGGCTGGCGGAACTGTTCCGCCGCAACGGCTACGTCCGCAAGTGCGATCTGAAACGCCGGGCGAAACTCAAGTCGTCGTACCACCGCGGCGACGAGATCCGGCTGGTCGCCGACACCCGGGCGGAGTTGGGGGAAATCCGGCGGCTGTTGCGGGCCGCCGGGTTCAAGCCGGGCCGGCCGTTCGACAAGGCCAAGCAGTTCCGCCAGCCGGTCTACGGCCGGACCGAGGTGGCCCGGTTCCTGGCGCTGATCGGCGACCCGGGCAACCCGCGGCCCCCCCGCGTCGCGGCCGCCAAGCCCCCCCGGACCAAGGCAAGGAAGCCCACGCATGCACCTGTTCCTCAGCGCCGGCGAGCCAAGCGGGGACCTGCACGGGGCCAATCTCACCCGTGCCTTGGTGGACCGCCGCCCTGACCTCCGCGTCACCGGGCTGGGCGGCGACCGGATGACCGCCGCCGGCGCCGATCTCGTCTTCCCGCTCGCCGACATGGCGGCCATGTGGTTCGGCCGCGTCCTCCGCAGCCTGCCGACGTACTTCAAGGTGCTCCGGCGGGTAGACGTCCACCTGCGCACCGCCCGGCCGGACGCGGTCGTGCTGATCGACTGCCCCGGGTTCAACTGGCACGTCGCCAAGGTCGCCCACCGGGCCGGGGTGCCGGTCTACTACTTCGTCCCGCCGCAGCTCTGGGCGTGGGCTGGGTGGCGCGTCTCGAAGATGCGGCGGTGGGTGCGGACGGTAATGACCGCCCTGCCGTTCGAGGACGGCTGGTATCGCGCCCGCGGCGTGCAAACGCACTACATCGGCCACCCGTACTTCGACGAGATCGCCGAACAACGCCTCGACCGCGAGTTCGTCGCGGCCCAGCGGCATGCCAGTGGGCCGGTCGTGGCGCTCTTGCCCGGGTCGCGGAACCAGGAGGTGACGGCCAACTTCCCGCTGATGCTGGCGGCCGCGGCCCGGGTGCGAGCGGCAGTACCGGGGGCGCGGTTCCTGGTCGCGTCGTTCAAGGAGTCGCAGGCCCGCATCGCCCGGGGGATGCTCGCCGGGTCCGGCCTGCCGGCCGAGGTCCACGTCGGCCGAACGCCCGAGGTCATCGAGGCGGCGGACGCCTGCGTCGCGGTGTCCGGGTCCGTCGGCCTGGAGCTGATGACCCGCCTCAAGCCGGCGGTGGTTGTCTACCGCATCGCCCCGCTGGCCCGGTGGGTGAGCAAGCAGTTCATCACCTGCCGGTACATCAGCCTGGTGAACCTGCTGGCCGACGCGGAGGTCTACCCCGAGTACCTGACCACCCGGGACAACCCCGACGAGGTGGCTGGGCACGTTGTCGGGTGGCTGACCCGCCCCGCGGCCCGGGAGGCGGTCGTGGCCGGGCTGCGGGAGCTGCGCGACCGGGCCGCGGTCCCCGGCGCGTGCGAGCGGGCCGCCGAGTTCCTGCTGGATGATCTCGGCGCCCGCGTCCGCAAGCCGGTCGCGCGGGTCGCGTAGCCCCTGGGACCGCGGCCGTCCCGGCCGCTCTTGCTGTGCGAGTCGGGGCGTTCGACCGTCATCCCAGGCCCCTGCCTTGTAGAGCAAGAGCGGCCGGGA
>DASSAT010000230.1:0-10672 GCA_035699305.1 Fimbriiglobus sp.
TGTAGCAAGAGCGGCCGGGACGGCCGCGGTCCCAGGGGCGGCACGCGGAGCGTGTGACCGAGGGGACTACTTTGCTAGCGACTGCGGAGCCGGTTGACCGGACGCGGCCAGACTCTGGGCCGGGTGGCCGACCGCCCGGTAGAGCCGGAACTGCGCCCGGTTCAGGTCGGCGACAGCGGCGTAGTAGTCCCGGTACGCCTGGTCGAGGGCGGCGACCGCGGCCACCGCCTCCTGCGGCCGAAAGATCGTCGTCAGCTGCTCCCCGACCCGCTTGGTCTGGCCCAGACCTTGCAGGTTCTTGTCCGCCGTCTCGACCGCGTTCCGCACGCCGTCCCCGGCCGCCCGCATCCGGTTCGCGGCCCGCTTCACCTGGGCCAGGGCGCGGACCACCTCCGACGCCACCCGGTCCTGGATGCGGAAGAGTTCGGCCAGCGCCTGCCGGTTCTCCGCCTGCCGCTCCCGCACCGCCGCCCGATTACCGAAGCCGAGGTTGTCCAGCTGCCAGACGATCTGGAGGTCCATGCTGTTGCGGCCGCCGAAGTTGCCGACGAAGCCATTGATCCCTCCGCCGAAGTACCCGCTCGACAGCCCGGGGGTGTTCGACGCGACCCCGCGCAGCACGACGCTCGGGACCAGCGGCCGCAGCTTCTCGTGGCGGATGCGGGCCAGCGTCGCCTGCACCAGCGCCTGCTGCGACGCCAGCTCCGGCCGGTGGGTCAGCGCCAGCGGGATCAGGTCGTCCACCGTGGCGTTGGGGTCGATCAGCTCGACCCGGACGTTCGGCGCCTCGGTCGGCTCGACCACCGTGGTCGGGTCGAGGCGGAGCAGCCGGACCAGCTCAGCGCTGGCAACCTCCCACCGCTCGGCCGCGGCCTCGACCGCCTGCCGCCGGCGGGCCAGCTCAGTCCGGGCGCGGTTGATCTCGACGCTGGGGGCCAGACCCGGGGCCAGCTTCTCGGTTCGCCGAACCAGGTCCTCGGCCCGGCGGGCGGCGTCGGTCGCCCCGGCCAGCTCGCCGCGGGCCTGCTGCACGTCGAAGTACGCCTCGGCCACCGCCAGGGTGCTGTCGTTGACCGCGGCCTGCACGTCGGACCGCCGGGCCGCGACCACCTGCCGGGCGGCCAGCGGAGCGTAGATCGCGTCGGCGACGGCCACCGACAGCGTCGGCCCGCCGCCGACCAGGAACGACGACCGGCTGGTGGTGAACACGTTGCCGCCGATGTCCTGAATCTGCCCGTCGTGGCGGAAGTAGTCCACCCCGAGGCCGACGTTCGGCAGCCACAGAACCCTGGCCCGGTCGTAGCGGGCGGTCGCGGCCCGCAGCCGCTCGACGGCGATGGCGATGTCCAGCGGGTTGGCGTTGGCGAGTTGGAGGGCGGTCGGCAGGGTGATCGGGTACGTCCGGGCCGCTGGCGGCACGGTCGGCGACGGCGCGGGTGCCTGACCGACGGCCGGCCCGGCGACGGACAGCAGGATGGCCGAGGCCAGGCCGATGCGTCGCGCGGCCGACCGCCGGTGCCGCGGTTTCGGCTGGGCCATCCCGGTCTCCTGTAACACGCCGGGCGATCAATGCGCGATCTCTCCCGGCTCCGTCCGGTATTATCGGCACACGCGGCGGGCCGACTAAAACGAAGAAGGCCGCGGGGGAAACCCCCACGGCCCGGATCGTTGCTGGATGGCTCGACCGCGTTAGCAGCCGCCGCAGTCGCCGCCGCTGCGGTGGCTGAACAGCCCGCCGCGGAACATGCCTCGCCGCCCGCCGCCGTAGTACGGGGCCGCGGCCGGGTACGTCGGGCCGCACGGCGAGCACGGGGCCGCCGCCGGGGCCGACACCGGGACCTGAATCTGCTCGGTGTACGGCACCATCTCGGTGTACGCCTCGGTCCGCATCTCGGAGGCCGCGACCATCTCGGTCACGGTCCGGGTGCCGGTCCGCTGCACCGGCTTCATCGTCGTCACCGGGACCGTGATCTGCCGGGTCTGCGGCACGCACTCGACCACCGTCCGCGTCGTCTGCCGCTGGACCGGCCGCATCTGCTGCACCGGGACGTTGATGGTCCTCGTCACCGGGACGTTCTCGCAGACCGTCCGGGTGGCGGTCTGCTGCACCGCCTGCATCCGCGTCACCGGCACGGTGATCGTCCGCGTCTGGGGCACGTTCTCGCACACCTGCCGGGTGGCGGTCTGCTGGACGGCGTGCATCTGCGTCACCGGCACGGAGACGGTCCGCGTCTCGGGGACGTTCTCGCAGACGGTCCGGGTCACGTTGGTGGTGACCGGCTGGTACTTGACGCACGGCACGGAGACGGTGTGCGTCTCCGGGATGTACTCGCACACCGTCCGGGAGGCGGTCTGCTGCACCGGCCGGTACTGCGTGACCGGGACGGAGATCGTCCGGGTGTGCGGCACCATCCGGCAGACCTGCCGTGTGCCGGTCCGCTGGACCGCCTGGTAGGTGGTGACCGGGACGTTGACCGTCTGCGTCTGCATCTGCCGGGTCATGACCGTCTGCTGGACGGTCTGCATCTCGCACACGGTCTGGTAGGTGACGCACGGGTTGGCCGCAGTCATGGCGTTGCCGGCGAACCCGGCCTGGACGATGCCGCCGCTGTTGACGATCCCGCCGGCCTGCGCCACACCGCCGCACGGGCTACCGCACGGGCTGCCGCACGGGCTGCCGTACCCGCCAGCCATCACCTGGCCGCACGGGTTGGCGTACACCGGGGCCGGGGCCGCGACGGCCACGGTCCGGGTCACCGGCACCTGCCGGGTCACGGTCTGCGGGACGGTGACGCACACCTGCCGGGCCTGTTGCTGCATGGTCGTCACCGGCACCTGCTCGGTGTAGGTGTACGGCACGTTCTCCACCACCTGCTGGTAATCGGTCACCTGCCGTTGCTGGTTGACCGTGACCGGTTGCATGACCGTGTAGGTGTACGGCACCTGCTTCTGCACCTGCCGCATCGTCGTCACCTGCCGCGACACGTTCTCCGTGACCGCCTGCATGGTCGTCACCGGCACCTGCACCTGCCGCTGCACCTGCCGCATCACCGTCTGCTGCTGCTGGACGTTCTCAGTGATCGGCTGCATGACCGTGTAGGTGTACGGCACCTGCCGCACCACCTGCTTCACCTCGGTCACCTGCTGCTGGACGTTCTCGGTGATCGGCTGCATGACCGTGTACGTGTACGGCACCTGCTTCTGCACCTGCCGGTACTCGGTCACCTGCCGCGGCTGGTTGACGGTCTCGCAGACCATCTCGGTGTAGTTGACCGGCACCTGCTTCTGCACCTGCCGCATCTCGGTGACGGTCTGCGTCTGGTTGACCGTCTCCGGCACCATCTCGGTGTAGGTGTACGGCACCTGCCGGGCTACCGGCTTCATGACGGTGCACGGCACCTGCCGGGTCCGGGCCACGGCCCGGTAGCGGGTGACCGTCTGGGTGACGTACTGCGGGGCCGGGGCCGCGCACGGGGCAGCGGCCACCGCCGCCGGCCCGGCGACCGCGCCGCAGCATCCGCCCCCGCCGTAGGACGCCGGGGCGCCATAGGACGCCGGGGCGGCGTAGGCCACGGCGCACGGCGAGCCGCACCCGCCGCAATCGCCGGCCGTCCGCCGGCCGAACGCCTGGCCAGTCTCGGGGGAGAGCGCCAACCCGACCGCTGCGCCGAGGACCGCGGCTGCAAACACGCGACGGTTCATCTAGGGTCTCCTCAACAGGTCACGGAATCCGGCAGCCCCAGTGGCGAGAGAGGGGGACAGCCGCGACAAAACAACGAGTCCGACGCCGGCCGAGCATCCTGCACCCAGCACCCAACTTCTTCACGCCCGACAGAATAGGCATCAAATCCAGAAGGAACAGCCGAAACCACCCAACCTGCTTAGATTCTCCATCCTTACAGATACGGTCGCTCCGCTTGTTCGCTTGAAGGGGGTAGCCCCTGGGGGTCGGACCGACTAGGATGCCGACGATCCGAGGTCGGCCGACCGATCCGGCAACTCGGATGATAGTCCCTCTACCAGTGAGTCAGACCATGCGACCTAGCCGATTTCCGCGCCTCGTTGTCGCCCGGACAGTTGTATCGGGACTGCTCGTCGCTGGCATCCTTAGCTCCGTCACCCCCGGGAAATCCAGCCCGGCCGGAAAATCCGCCGACAACGACGGCTGGATCCAGCTCTTCAACGGCAAGGACCTGACCGGCTGGAAGATGGTCAACCCGCCCAGCGGCGAGTTCAAGTCGGTGACGGCCAAGACCAACGCCGAGGGCAAGGTGATCGCCTACGTCGGCACGCTCAAGAACGGCAAGGAGGAGACGCTCTGGCGGGTGGAGAACGGGACGATCATCGGCGGCGGCCATTCCAGCCACCTGTTCACCGAGGGCGGCGACTACGACAACTTCCGCTACCGGGTGGAGGCGAAGATCAACGACCACGGCAACAGCGGGCAGTACTTCCGCACCAAGTTCGGCCCCGGGTTCCCGGCCGGGTACGAGGCGCAGATCAACGCCACCCACCGCGACCCGATCCGCACCGGCAGCCTGTACCCGGACGGCCGCACCAAGCTCAAGCAGCACGCCAAGGAGATCACGGTGATGTACACCGCCCCGAACAAGCCGGACGAGTACTTCACGCAAGAGGTGATCGCCGACGGCCCGCACATCGTCATTCTGGTCAACGGCAAGAAGACGCTGGACTGGACCGACCCGGACAAGACCTTCACCAGGGGGCACTTCGCCCTGCAAGGGCACGACCCGGGGTCGGTGATGACGTTCAAGAAGGTCGAGTACCAGCCCCTGAAGAAGTGATCGGAGAGTTTGAAGGCCCCAAGCCCACCCGTGGCAACGGGTGGGCTTCGCCGCGCACTCACTTCCCCGGACCGAGGTACTTGAGTTCGAGGTAATCGACGCCTCGCTGCTTACCGCCCGACTTGACCCACGCCGTCAACCGGGCGGAGCCCTTCTCCAACTCCAGCGTGACCGTCGTGTCCCGGGTCGCCGGCATCGGACCCTGGGGGGTGATGAGCTTACCGATCGTCCCAACTCCTGCCCCATTCTCCCCCACCCAGCGCATCGCGTTGGCGCCGTACTCGTTGAAGTCCGCACGGCTCCGCAGCCTGAACTCGTACCGACCCGCTCGCTCGACCGTCACTTCCCAGTACCCCTCGCTCTCCGGCCCCCACCCGGCCTTCGGGCCGCGCCAGTCCTGCCGGCTTAGCCGCACCGGGTTTTCCTTCTCGCTGCCGACCACGATCCGCGGCGGGTCGAATCCCTTCTTCGTTACGTCGTCGAACCACGCCTCGTACTGCTTCTTGAGCTTCGCCACCTCGTCCGGCATCTTCTCCGCGAGGTCGATCTGTTCGAACGGGTCGTTTGGGATGTCGAAGAGTTCGTACTTCGGTCTCCACTTCGCTGTGGGCTGGACGCCGGCCGCCTGGACCAGCTTGTACCGTGGGCCGCGGGCAGCGAACGCCCGGCCCTTCTCCGGCACGTCCCCGCGGTGCCACTGGAAGAACAGCGTCCGCTCCGGCCACTCGACCTTCTCCCCCTTGAGCAGCCGCGACAGGTCCCGGCCGTCGAACTTCTCCGACGTGGTGACCCCGCACAGGCTCAGCAGCGTCGGCGTCAAGTCGATGTGAGCCGTCGGCACCGTGACGACGTGCCCCGGCTTGAGCGTCCCCGGCCAGCGAACGTAACACGGCGCCCGGATTCCGCCCTCGTACACGGAGCCCTTGCGAGCGCGCAGCCCGGCGTTGAACCGCGCCCCGCCGGGGCCGTTGTCGGTCAGGAAGATCACGACCGTGTTCGCCGCCAGCTTCGCGTCGCCCAGCGCCGTCATCAGCCGGCCGAAGTTGGTGTCGATGTTCTCGATCATGCCGTAGGCGCGCGCGATGGCCTCCGCGTTTGACTTCTTGGTGGCCCACGGCTGGCCGACCTTCGGAAACCCGGCCGGCGACAGGTCGAGCTTGCGGTACGGCGCGGCGAACGGCTCCGGCACCTGGAACGGCGCGTGCGGGGCGTTGTAAGCAACGTTGGCGAAGAACGGCTTCGCCGGGTCCGCGGTGAGGAACTTGATCGCCGCATCGGTGAACACGTCGGAGCAGTAGCCCGTCGTCTTCACGTCCTTGCCGTTCTTCTTCAGGGTCGGGTTGAAGTACGCGGTCTTCGGGTCCTGGCCCGGCGGGTCGGACGGCTGGGCGAGGCCGCCACCCTGGAGCCAGAGCGTCTCCTGGAAGCCGCGGTCCGTCGGCCGCAGCGGGTAGTTGTCGCCGAGATGCCACTTGCCGAAGAGGCCGGTTCGGTAGCCGGCCTTCGTGAGAAGTTCCGGCAGGGTCGGCACGTCCGGCCGCATCATCGACCGGCCGATGAACGTGTCCACGACCCCGGTCCGGTAGTTGTACAATCCGGTCATCAGCGACGCCCGGGTCGGCGAGCAGACCGGGCAGACGTGGAAGTTCTTCAGCCAAACGGATTGCTTCGTGAAGGCGTCGAGGTGCGGCGTCCTGAGGACGGGGTTGCCGTGTGCCCCGAGGTCGCCGAACCCCTGGTCGTCGGCGATGACGACGAGGACGTTCGGCCCGGCGGTTAGCCGCGAGGCGAAGCCGAGCGCGGCGAGTGCCACCACGATTCGCAGAAGTGTCATCGCGGACTCCTTCGGTCGGGATGGGAGCCATCAGACCATGAACCCGGCCCGCGGACAACACCCGTCATGCGGTTGAGCCTCCGCTACCGGCTGCTCGCCCCTCTGCTGGTGCTGCTGGCCGGCGACTTCGCGGCGACCGGCTGGGCGGCCTGGACCGCCGTCCGGCACGCCGAGCAGCGCATCGCCGACCAGCTCCGCGCCGTCGCCCGCACCCTGACCGAGCCGCCGACGTTCCCGCTCTCGCCGCGGGTGCTGGAGCAGATGAAGTCGCTCTCCGGCGCCGAGTTCCTGCTAGTCCGCCGGGACGGCTCGCGCACTACCACCTTCGCCGACCCGCTCACCCCGCCGCCAGACGACGTGCCGACCGGCCCGGCCCCCGGACTCGGCCCGCCGGTGACGGTCGCGGGGGCCGAGTACCGCTGCCTGAGGCTGCCGCTCCGCCAGCAGCCCAACGCGGGCGACATCCTGTACGTCTTCTACCCCGAGTCGCTGCGACGGTCGGCGGTGTGGGACGCGGCCCGGCCGTTGCTGTTGCTCGGCGGCATCGGTGGACTGATCGGCGTGGGGCTCGTGGTGCTGGTGAGCCGTCGGCTGGTGGCGCGGGTCCGCGAGTTGGACCGCAGCACCCGGCTGATCGCGGCCGGCGACTTCCGCCCGCTGCCGCTGCCGTCCGCCGACGACGAGGTCCGCGACCTGTACCGATCGGTCAACGACATGGCGGGCCGGCTCGCCGAGTTTCAGGAGGCGTTACAAAAGGGGGAGCGGCTGAAGGTGCTCGGCCAGTTCTCCGGTGGGCTGGCGCACCAACTCCGTAACGCCGCGACCGGCGCCAAGCTGGCGGTCGAGCTGCACGCCGCCGACTGCGCGGCCGACGACCGGGAGTCGCTGACGGTAGCACTGCGGCAACTCGACCGTATCGAGACGAACCTGCGGCAGTTTCTCGATCTGGGCAAGCCGCCGACGCTGGCGAAGGAGCCGTGCGACCTGGCGGCACTCCTCACGCAGACGGTGGAGTTACTCATGCCGCAATGCCGGCACGCTGGGACAGCGATGCGCTGGGAGTCGCCCACCGAGCCGGCGATGATCCCCGGCGACGCGACGCAACTCGGGCACCTGTTCCTGAACGTGATCGGCAACGCCGTCGAGGCCGCCGGCCCGGGGGGGACCGTCGAGGTGGTTCTTTCTCCCTCCCCCCTTGGGGGGGAGGGTTGGGGTGGGGGGTGGGTCGTCGAAGTCGCCGACACCGGCCCCGGCCCGCCGGCCGCCCTCGCGGGCCATCTCTTTGACCCGTTCGTGACCGGCAAGGACCAGGGGATCGGCCTCGGTCTGTCGGTAGCGAGGCAAGCCGCGGAGGCGCACGGCGGGAGCTTATCGTGGGAACGCCGCGACAAGCGAACGATATTTCGCATCGCGTTGCCCGGTTACTGACCCGCAGGTAGTCGGAGTTGCGTACCGCGTCTTCAGCCCGAAGGGCTGGGAGTCCTCAGCCCAGGGCGCAGCCCTGGGGAACGGGGCGGTGGTTCTTCCAGCCCGAAGGGCTGGGACACGCCACCTGTCCCAGCCCTTCGGGCTGGGGGCGCGTCGGACGTCCCAACCCGGGGCGATGCCCCGGGCTGAGGACTCCCAGCCCTTCGGTCTGAAGAGCGTCGCGCGGGCAAGTCTCGTGAGACAACCTCGACAACCTGCGGATCAATAGCCGCGAGGCGTCAGCCGAGCGCGAGTGTCGTAGTTGTTGGGTCAGTAGTTCCGATCAGGAGTCTCTTGGGAGCTTTCGCCCGATATCCTTTGTGGTGGAGAAGTCCCGTTCGCCCTGACCGCGAACCGGGTGTCCGGCGGAAATCGCAGCCCGAACGTCTCGGCGAGGACCGGCAGCAACTCCTCCTCGCCGATCGTTCGCACCGTCGGCTCGCCGCCGTGGTCGGCGGTCAGCTCGCGGTCGATCAGCGAGTACCGCACCTCCTGGCCCGGCCGCTGCACCGTCAGCGTCCGGGTGAATCGGGAGTCCGGGTGCGTCGAGACGTAATAGTTCGCCACCTCGAAATCGACCGGCTGCTGCGGCTCCTCGGTGAAGGCATATAGGCTCAGCCACCCGGCCGGCGTCCGGGCCTGGAGCACCCAGGTGCCGGCCTCGTGAAGTAGCCGGTACGCCCAGCGGAACTGCTCGGCCTCCCGCCCGGCGGCCAGCGGCAGCGGGTGCAGCAGGCCCATCTTGCCGAACCCGACGTCGGCCAGCCACGGGCCGTCGGGCAACTCCACCCGCAGGAGCATGTGTGTCCGCGGCAGCACGCGGTCGGTGTTGTACCGGACCCGGGCGGCCAGCGGCGTCACCTGGAACCCGAGCCGGGCCAGCACCGCCGCGAGGAGCGTGTTCTGCTCGAAGCAGTAGCCGCCGCGCTTCGCCGCGACGAGCTTCGCCTGCACACTGCCGAGGTCGATGCGGATCGGCCGGCCCAGGAGGATGTCAAGGTTCTCGAACGGGATGTGCGTAGCGTGCGCCAGATGCAACTCGGTCAGCACGTCGGCCGTCGGCCGCAGCGGGCCGCCGTAGCCGACCCGGGCGAAGTAGGCGTCCAGGTCGAGTTCGCTCGGTTGCGTCATGGCTGTTCCGCCTCCCGCCGCATGACCGACCACAAGGCTCCCACGTCGGCGCGCTCGGTCTGTTCGGCGCCGACGGAGACACGCACCACCCACCGGCCGCCGAGGACCGCCGGCGTCAGGTACGCCGCCCCGGACTTGTTCACCCGCTCTGCCCAGCCGCGCGTGTGCCGGTCGAGCGATTCGCCGTCCAGTCCCGGCGGGCGGTGCAGCACGCAGACGGTTTGCAGCGGCACCGGGGCGACCACCTCCCAGCCGGGGGTGGCTCGCACTTGCTCGGCGAGCCATTGGGCGTTGGCGAGGTCGCGGCGGAGTCGGGTCTGCAAACCGGCGACGCCCTCGGCGCGGATCAGGCACCACAGCTTCAGCGCCCGGAACCGCCGGCCCAGGGCGATGCCCCAGTCGCGGTAGTTGGTCGCGTTGCCGTCGGCGGCGGACTGCAAGTAGCTGGGGTTAGTGGACATGACCCGGACCAGGTGTTCCGGGTCGCGGACGTAGAAAGTCGAGCAGTCGAACACCGCCCCGAGCCACTTGTGCGGGTTGAGGACGACCGAGTCGGCCCGCTCGACGCCGTCCCACATCCACCGGCACTCCGGCAGGATCATCGCCGAGCCGGCCATCGCGGCATCGACGTGCAGCCAGAGCTGATACTTGCCGGCGACTCCGGCGATCGCGCCGACCGGGTCGAGGGCGGTGGAAGCGGTCGTCCCGCAGGTGGCGACGACGGCGCACGGCCGTCGTCCCGCGGCAACGTCGGCGCGGACCGCTTCCTCCAGCGCGTCGGGACGCAAGGCGAATGCGGCATCGGTGTCAACGGCGCGGACGTTGGCCCGGCCGAACCCGGCGAGCAGCGCCGCCTTCTCGACGGAACTGTGAGCCTGCGCGGAAGCGTACACGACCAGCGGTCGGCCCTCGGCCTGCAACCCGCCGCGGGCGAGCGAGTAGCCGGTGGCCCGCTCGCGGGCGCACAAGAGCGCGATCAGGGTGCAAGTTGACGCGGTGTCCTGGATCACCCCGCGCCAGGCGCCCGAGAGGCCGACCATCTGCCGCAGCCAGTCGGTGGCGACTTCCTCCAGTTCGGTCAGCGCGGGGCTGGCCTGCCATGACAGGCCGAGGACGCCCAGACCAGTGCTCAGCAGGTCGCCGAGCACGCTCGCCAGAGAGGCGTTGGACGGGAAGTAGCCGAAGAACCGCGGGTGCTGCCAGTGCGTCAGGCCCGGCACGATGACCCGGTCCAGGTCGCGGACGACCGCCTCGAACGGCTCGGGCCGGTCGGGCGGCGCGGCCGGGAGTTGGTCGCGGACATCGCCGGGGTCAGTCGTGGCGGCTACCGGGCGGGCCGCGACGGTCGCCCGGTAGTCGGCGAGCCAGTCGATGAGCTTGTGGCCGGCGGCGCGGAACTCGTCGGGGGTCATGGGACTAATGTAGTCCGCTCGCT
>DASSAT010000231.1:0-5031 GCA_035699305.1 Fimbriiglobus sp.
ATCTGGCGGATCGCGCCGGCCGGGTTCACGCCGCGGAAGCTGCCGGACCTGTCCGCGGCGACGCCGGACCAGCTGGCGGAGCGGCTGACCGACTCGAACCGCACGATCCGGCTGACGGCCCACCGGCTGCTCTGCGAGCGCAACGCGAAGCAGGCGGTCGGCAAGCTATCATCACTCGCCCGGCAGTCGGCGGGGAAGCCGTGTCTGCCGATCGTGCTGTCGGCGCTGGAGCAACTCGGCGGCCTGACCGAAGCCCACGTCGCGGCGGCGCTCGCGGATTCCCTGGCCGGGAACCGGGAGGTGGCCCTGCGGCTCGCCGAGCCGCGGCTGGGGTCATCGGCCGAACTGCGGTCCGTGGCGGCGAAGCTCGTCTCGGACCCGTCGCCGATGGTCCGCTTCCAGCTCGCGCTGACCGCCGGGTCATTACCGAGCGCGGACGCGGGCAAGGTGCTAACCGGGCTGATCCGCCAGGGCGCCGGCGACCCCTGGCTCAACAGCGCCGTGCTGATCTCCGCCGGCGACACGACGGCCGACCTGCTGGCCGGGGTGCTGGCGTCCGACCCGCCCGCGGCCGACAAGCTGTCCGCCGTGCGCGGGTTCGTCACTCGGGCCGCGGCCGCGATCGGCGCGAAGGGCGACGACGCGACGACCTCCCGGCTGGTGTCGCTGGTCGCGGCGGGGCAGGGGAGGGCGGCCGGCCTCGACCTCGCGCTGCTGGAAGGGCTGGGGCAGGGGATGCGCAGCAAGAAGCGGAGCCTGGCCGAGTGGCTGGCGAAGCCGGGCGCCGACTTCGAGCCAACCGCCGCGAAGATCCGCTCGCGGTTCGCCGGGGCCGCGAAGACCCTCGCCGACGAGTCCGCGGCCCCGGCCGCGCGGGCCGACGCCGCCCGGCTACTCGCGTTCGCGCCTTTCAAAACCGCGTCCGGCCCCCTCTCGGCTGCCCTCGTCCCGCAGTCGCCGCAGGAGGTGCAGCTCGCGGCGGTGCGTTCGCTCGCCGCCCAGCCTGACCCGTCCGTCCCGGGGCTGCTGCTGACGCCCTGGCAACAGTTCGGGCCGTCGGTCCGGCGGGAGGTACTCGAACAACTCTCGGCCGTGCCGGCCCGGGTGGCGGCGCTGCTCGATGCAGTCGAAAAGGGGCAGGTCAAGCCGGCCGACGTCGAGCCGACCCGGATCGCCCAGCTAAAGGCCCACCGCAACGCGGCCGTCCGCCGGCGGGCCGCCCAGGTGTTCGCGGGGCAGGGGGGGGCCGACCGGGCGAAGGTCATCGCCGCCTACCGCCCGGCGCTGGACCTGGCCGGCACCGCGGACCACGGCCAGGCGGTGTTCAAGCAGCAGTGCGCCGCCTGCCACAAGCTCGCCGGGGAGGGGCACGAGGTCGGCCCGGACCTGCTGGCGGTCGTCCCGGGCAAGAGCGGCGAGGACCTGCTGACCGCGCTGCTCGACCCGAACCGCGAGGTGGACCCGCGCTACCTGAACTACCTGGCGAACACCCTCGACGGCCGGTCGCTCACCGGTGTGATCGTCGCCGAGACGTCGGCCGCGATCACGCTGCGCCGGTCCGACGGGGCCGAGGACACCGTCCGCCGGGCGGACATCGACACGCTGAAGTCCAGCGGCCTGTCGCTGATGCCCGAGGGGCTGGAGAAGACCGTCACCCGGCAGGACGTGGCCGACCTGCTCGCCTACCTGCGGCAGACCGCCGGCAAAGGGACGCCGAAGAAGTGAATAGTGGGAGGGCAAGGCTGCGGCGGTAGTGTAGTAGGCACACTCCGTGTGCCGTCTCAGCCAGACGGCACACGGAGTGTGCCTACTACGCTCAAGGCCCGGCTATTCCGGCGTGGACGGCTGTAGCCCGGCCGCGTCCTTGACCCGGATGACCGGCATGAACTGGTGCTGGCCCGGGACCTCGACGTACTGCAACACCCCCTCGGCCGTCACCCACTGGAAGTCCGGGACCGGCGAGACGAACGGCAGCTTGATCCGCGCCTTGAGCGGGATGGTGTCGGCAGCGCAGCAGGTCATCTTCATGCGGAACAGGGTGTACTCGCCGCTGCCGACCTTGCGGAGCTGGCCCTTCACCCGAACCGTGTTGCCCTGATACCCGGCCCGCTTCCCGGGGTCGTTGGTGCTGGCGTTCAACTCGTCGAATGTGAACACCATGGTGGCGCCGCCTTTGGCCGCGACGTCCGGCGTGTCGCCGAGCGCCACGTCCTTGCCGAGCCGCCGCTCGTACCAGGACTGGCTGAACCCCTTGTTCGGCAGTCCCAGGCAGAACAAGAGCAGCGGGAACGCCAACACCACCACCCGCCAGAAGATGTTGCCGTGGCTGTGGTCGTCCCCCGAGGCGTGGGCGTGGTGGTGGACGCCGGGGCTGTCGTGGTCGTGGGTGTGGTCGCAGTCCGGGCCGTGGACGTGATCGTGATCGTGATCGTGATCGTGATCGTGATCGTGGTGGTCGTGGGCGGCGGCACCGGCCGCCCGCCACAGGGCGATGCCGCGGATCAGGACGAATACCACCAGCGCGATCCCGCCGGCCAGCACCCACGGGTGGAAGGAGTTCGCCAGGACGACGTCGAGCATCTTGTTCAAGTACATCAGGATCGCCACGACCCCGAATGCCCCGCAGACGAAGATGGTCAGCAGCTGTTCGAGGTAGTAATCCCCGGCCCCGTGGTCGTGGGTGTGGTCATGAGCGTGATCGTGCGTATGGTCGTGGGCGTGCCCGTGGTGGTGATGGTCGTGGGCGTGATCGTGTCCGTGGTCCATTGTCGGCCTCGCGGGTCGGAGGTTACTTGGCCGGGGTCGGGGCAGGGGAGGGCGAAACGGTCTGGGCGGACGGGGCGACGGAGATGGCACGCTTCAGCGGGTCGCCCGGCGACCACCAGGCATGAAGGGCCAGTGTGAGGATCGCCGTCTGGACGACGGTGCAGAAGACGATCACCGCGATCAATCGGGGGCGGAAGACGCGGGTGAACATCATCAACAGCTTCAGGTCGAGCATCGGCCCGAGGACGAGGAAGGCGAGCTTCGGGGCGGTGGTCAGCTCGGTGAAGCTAGCCGCGACGAAGGCGTCCGCCTCGCTGCACAGGCACATTAGCACGGCCAGCCCCATCATCGCCAGAATCGCCACCGCCGGCTGTTCGCGGGTGAGGGTCGTGACCTGTTCCGGGCCGATGTAGAGCTTCGCCACTGCGGCGATGGCGGCGCCGAGGATCAGGAAGACGGTGATGTCTACGAAATCGTGCAGCGCTGTCTCGGAGATGTTCGCCAGCCGTTGAAACACGGTCTTCGGCCCGGCGTTCGCGTTGGCGTCGGCCGTCCGCGGCATGGCCAGCGGCGTGAGTAGGCTGTTGCCGTACTTCTTGTGGACGGCGTGGACGACCAGCCCGGTCGTGCACGCGATCAGGAACCCGAGGCCCACCCGCAGCCCCACCATAGTCAAGGCGGCTTGCTGCAACTGCGGCTGAAGCCCCCCGAAGGCGACGTAGGTGCTCAGCATCACCACCACGTTGACGATCGGCCCGGCCAGCATGTAGGCGATGCAGCAGGACAGCGGCAACCCCTTGCGCAGCAGCCGCCGCATGACGACGACGATGCCGCACTCGCACATCGGGAAGACCAGCCCCAGAAGACCGCCGACCGCCACCGCCCCGAGCGCGTACCGCGGGACCAGCCGGCCGATGAGTTGCTGAGGGAGTAACTCCTCCAGCACCCCGGCGATGACCGCCCCGAGGACGATAAACGGCATCGCCTCCCAGACGATCGAGGTGAAGGTGATGACGAAGTCCTGGATTTCGTTGACCACGAGTCGGCCCGTGTGCGCGGGAGGGGTGAGCGCCCTACCGGGTGTACGCCCCGGGTGCGGCGGCGGTTCGTGCCCGGACGTATGCCATTGTCCGAAAGGTCGGACCGGCGAACAAGGGGAGGGGGGTCTGCCCTGGGACCGCGGCCGTCTCGGCCGCTCTTGCAATACCGGTCTAAGGTGCTCCCGCGCTGCCGCAGCCCTCCGGCCCGCCCAGCAAGAGCGGCCGGGACGGCCGCGGTCCCAGGGCCGGTCAGCCGGCGTGTTCGCCGGCCCCCCGGCGGCGGACGGCGGCCCAGACCATCGTGGCGAAGAACCACAGCACGCACAGGACAACGGTTGTCCCGCTCGGCCCGAACGTCAGCGGCTCCCGGCCCCGGCCGATTGGGACGATGAGGTAGTAGCTGAGCAGTAGGCCCAGCAGCCCGCTGCCGACGCTCGCCGCCAGGGTCCACCAGAACACCTGCCGCAGGTTCCGCCCGAGATTGGCCCCGGCCGCGGCCGGCACCACCAGGAGCGCGTTGATGAGCAGCGCCCCGACCGACTTGACCGACAGGTTTACCACGCAGACCAGTAGCGCGATGAACAGGTAGTTGTTCAGCCCGATCTGCACCCCCCGGGACCGGGCGAGACTCGGGTTGAAGCTGGCGAAGACCAGCGCGTTGTACCGCCACCCGACGACGAGTGCCGTCACCGCGGCCAGCCCGGCCAGCAGCCACAGGTCGCTCTGGTCGGCGAAGATCACCGACCCAAACAGGAACTGGTCAATGTCCACGTTCACCGACCGGCGGACGGCCGGCAGCAGCATCGACCCGACGCCGATCGCCAGGGCGAAGAAGACACCGATCACCGTGTCGTTGGTCAGCCCGGTCCGCTCGCGGACATAGCCGATGCCGAACCCGGCCGCCAGCCCGACGGCGACCATCACCAGGGCGATCTCGATGGTGTAGTCGTCCACGGCGCGGGTGGACCCGACCCCGGCGAAGACGATGACCGACAGCAGCCCGAACGCGACGCCGGCGAACGCGGTGTGGGCCATCGCGTCGCTGAAGAACGCCATCCGGTTGGCGACGACCAGCGACCCAACCATGCCGCAGCTCAGACCGAGCAGGACGAACGCGATGGCGGGGTAGAGGATCAGCGTGGAGACGCCCAGCCAGTCGGCCAG
The DNA here is from genome assembly GCA_035699305.1 of Fimbriiglobus sp. Classification (GTDB taxonomy): domain Bacteria; phylum Planctomycetota; class Planctomycetia; order Gemmatales; family Gemmataceae; genus DASSAT01. The sequence continues at coordinate 4,971 of DASSAT010000231.1, forward strand.
TTGCTCGAACACGGGCGACACCCCGGGTCTTTCGTAGGGTGGGCCGAGTCTTCGAGGCCCA
>DASSAT010000232.1:0-12384 GCA_035699305.1 Fimbriiglobus sp.
AAGGGCGACACACGGCCACGCGGTCTCGCCCTTTCAGGGCTATGCACCGGTGGGTCCGCGTCCCCAGGGCGTTGCCCTGGGCTGAGAACTCCCAGCCCTTCGGGCTGAAGACAGAGCCACCCGATGGCGAGGTTTTCAACACAGCAGGACAGCCGGTTAAGCTAGACCGGCGGTTTCTGGAGGTGGTGCGATGGCGAAGCGTAAGAGTCACACGGCGGCATTCAAGGCTCAAGTCGCCCTGGTCGCGGTCAAAGGGGATCGAACGGTCAACGAGGTGGCTGCCCAGTTCGGCGTCCACCCGACCCTCATCCACGAAACGCTACCTCCGAGTCCTGACACATAACCTCGCCACCTCGCCACCCCACCACCCGTGAAGAGATTGCACCCGGCCCGGCCGACCGGTTACAGTGACAGTCCGGACCCGGACAAGGAGCACACCCATCGGCAAGTCGTTCGACACCCAGCGGGACGAGTTCTCGGTCAGCCGCGAGAAGGCGGTCCTCGTCTCGGTCGCCCTGCCGGACCGGCCGTGGGTCGGCGACGACCCGTGCGACGAGATCCGCGGGCTGGCCGAGACGGCCGGCGCGAAGGTCGTCGCCGAGCTGACCCAGAAGCGGCAGGAGGTCAACATGACCACCTACATCGGCTCCGGCAAGCTCAAGGAACTCAAGGAGTTGGTCGAGGCCGCCGACGCCGACGTGGTCGTCTTCGACAACGACCTCTCCCCGGCGCAGGGCCGCAACCTGGAGAAGGCGCTCGGGGTCAAGGTACTCGACCGGTCCGAGGTGATCCTGGACATCTTCGCCACCCGCGCCCGGACGCAGGAGGCCCGGCTCCAGGTGGAACTGGCGCAGCTCGAATACTCCTTGCCGCGGCTCAAGAACATGTGGACCCACCTGTCGCGGCAGGTCGGCGGCGGGATCGGCCTGCGTGGCCCCGGCGAGACGCAGCTCGAAGAGGACCGCCGGCTGGCGACCAAGCGGATCGTGGACCTGAAGCACCGGCTCACCGAGGTCCACGCGCGCAAGCAGCGCGAGGTCCGCAGCCGGGCCGAGGAGCACACCGTCTCGCTGGTCGGGTACACCAACGCCGGCAAGTCGCGGCTGATGAACGCGCTGACGAGGGCCGGCGTGTACGTCGAGGACAAGCTGTTCTCGACGCTCGACACCCGGACCCGGCAGTGGCCGATCAAGGACTGGGGGAAGGTGCTGCTCTCGGACACGGTCGGGTTCATCCGCCACCTACCGCACGGGCTGGTGGCGTCGTTCAAGGCGACGCTGGAGGAGGCCCGGCAGGCGCGGCTTCTCCTGCACGTCGTGGACGCGAGCAACCCGCACGCCGAGGAGCAGATTCAGTCCGTCAACGAGGTGCTGGCGGAGTTGGACGTGGACAAGAAGCCGACGGTCCTGGTGCTGAACAAGGTGGACAAGGTGACGGACCGGACGCACCTGGACGTGCTACGGGCGCACCACCCGAAGGCGGTGGCGCTCAGCGCCCTAACAGGTGAGGGGCTGGACGACCTGCGGGACGCGGTGATCTCGGCATTGTCGGCCGACTTCGCCCCGGCGGAGGTGGTGACGAGTGCGGCCAACGGGCGGGTGCTGTCGTACCTGAACGCTCACGCGGAGATCTACCGTCAGGAGTTCCGCGACGATGTCGTGGTGGTCCGCTGCTACCTACCGCGTCACCTGCTGCATCACATCGAGGGGCCGGGGGTGAGTGTGACGCTCCTCAACGGCGAACTGAACGGCGAGCAGCGGTAACGTCAAAGCTTATCCGCCGGCCCGTGCTATACCGTTGTATCACGATGGACCATTCTTGCGGTCCCGGTCGGCTGTGGTCCGTTTCCGCCGGCCGTGAGTCGGCTTGGCCCGGCCCGCCAGCCACTTCTTGAGCGAACTTTGGCTCTCGGCCGACGGCTGGCCGGCGAGCAAGTTGGCGACGCTGATGTCTTCGTCGAGCGCCGGCCAGTGGATGCCGCGGCCGCCACCGAGCAGCCGCCACGCCCCCCGCTCCTCGGGAGAGGCGTGAGCCAGACGGGGATACCAGGCCAGCGGCGCGGCGATGGTGCGGCCGTCGGCCAACTCTACCGACAAGGTGTCCTCGCTGACCTCGACCTGGGTCGCCAGTGCTTCACGGGTCTCGACCGCCGAAGAACTCATTCCAACCCTCCAGTAACTGCTCCTGGTGCTGCTCGATCAGCTCGCGGATTCGGCTGACCTCGTTCCGGCGGAAGCCGCGGCTGCGCTCCAGCCGAACGGGGTCGAGCCAGAACTTCGCTTCGCAGTCGTCGCGTTCGACGTGGACGTGAGGCGGTTCACCCCCGTCGCCGGCGTAGAAGAAGAGCCGGTACGGGCCAACTCGGAGTACGGTCGGCATGCGAACATGCTACACCGACCGGTCCCGAGAGCAACGGCCTGTGCCACCTGCCGCGGCACCTGCGGCACTACGGTCACCAGCACCCGGTCCTGGGGGTCGGTCGGGACACTTAGGATCAGGCACGGCCGGACCTTGGCCGCCATCCCCAGATCGACCACCCACACCGCTCCCCGGTCAGCGGCCGGGGGCACGGGCGGCCTCCTCGGTGTCGAGCGCGACGAACAACTCGTCGGCCAGGGCGTCGAGCGTGCCCGCGGGGAGGTCGCCGTCGGGCATACGGTGGATGATCTCGACCGCCGCCGCCCGCTTGTCCGGGTCGGGGAGGGCGTCGAAGAGATCCAGCAACTGGCGGACGAGTGTACTCACGGTGACCTCCAGTTGGGCCATCGCCATGCTACCCCATCTGCCACCTGCCGCAACACCCCGGATCGTAGCGACCGGGTCTGGCTCGGGGCTTCAAGGCCGAACTACAGACCCGCAGGTAACCGAAGTTGTGTTCCGAGTCTTCAGCCCGAAGGACTGGGACAGGCCGTGTTGTCCCAGCCCTTCGGGCTGGGCGTCCCTCGAACGCCCGAACCCGGAGCGGTGCCCCGGGCTGAGGACTCCCAGCCCTTCGGGCTGAAGAACGGCGTGCGGGCATGTCCCACGAGGCAACCTCGGCAACCTGCGGGTCAGTAGTCAGCCGGCCGGGCGGCGGGCGCGGCATTTACCACGGTCAGCGGCACGACCGGCGGCGGCGCCGAGCGGTTGGCGTTGAGCGCGGCCACGAACCGCTCCTCGTCGGCGCCGACGAACCGGCACGCCAGGCCGATCGTCACGCCGCGGGCGGCCGTCCGCCGCAACACCGGGCTGGCCAGCGGCCGGAACCCGTACTCCAGGAACACGGGCAGCAACTCCGGGTGCCAGTCAAGCACATCCACAACGTAGTCGCCCCGCGCGATCGGCCGACCGGCGGCCTCGCGGCGGACGAACCGCTGGTCGGTGTATGCCCCGTTCATGACCCGCCACAGGTGGACGCCCCACACCGCCAGCCCCGCGACCTCCAGGGTGCCGCTAACCCCGGCCAGCGGGAACACCCAGTCCGCGAGGTCTGTCGCCGTCTGCCCGGCCACCCGTAGCGCGCAGCCGAGGTTGATGAGCGCGAACGGCAGCCACAGCCTCGTGAGCGACCGCGGATCGACCCCGTTCAGGGTCGGCACGATCTTGGACGCCACGCCGACGATCATCAGGCTGATGAACCCGACGGTGATCGCGTGCCGGGTCGCCCCGTAGTAGGCGTGCGAGAACCCGATCTGGGCGGCGTGCGACTCCGGCGCCAGTGCCGGCAGGATGCCGAACTGGTACGCCGGCAACGCCACCAGCATTGCCAGCGACACCAGCAGCCAGGCGTAGGCGGCGCGGACGAACTTCAGCCCGCGGTCGGCCTCGGTCGCCCGGCCGAACACCCGCCAGTTCACCGCCAGCGCGACCACGCACCCGGCCAGCAGTAGCACCGACAGGAACCACAGCCCGGCCCACTCCCGGCCGGCCAGCCGCATCAGCACCAGCCCCGTCGATTCGCCGACGACCGCCGCGTTCAGCCCGACCAGACAGCCGACGGCCAGTCGCCGCGACGGCGCCCGCAGCCCGTACAGCGGGTGCAGCATCCGCTGGCTCACCCCGAGGATCATCAACAGCGCGAACCCGTGGATTTGCAGGTCCCGCAGCGGCGCCTGCCAGGTCGCAACGAGCGCCACCAGCCCCTCCGGCGGGGTCAGGAACGTCGCGGCCAGGTACACCCCCTCGTACACGGTCTGGACGAAGAACCAGACCAGCGCCGAGGTGATGTAGGCGTCGGAGACGGTCAGCGGCTTGCCGGCCGCCCGCCACGTCGCGGCGATCACGGACACGAACAGCCCAGCAGCCAGCACCTCGACGGCCGCGGTCGCCACTGTCGGCCAGACCAGCGCCGGCAGCACGACGGCCAGCGGCTCCAGGACCGACCGGGCGACCAGTCCGCCGGCCATCAGCCAGAAGCTGGCGAACGCCAGCCGCGGGTGGGCCAGGGTGGTGTGCTTGAACCGCGGGAACGCTTGATACGCGAACCCCATGACGAACAGCCCGACCCAGCCGAAGATCTGGGCGTGCCCGTGGGCGTTGACCTCGTGGACGCCGACGGCGGTGAAGCTGCCGGCCAGGGCGATCCGCGCCAGCAGGTACGCCCCCCAACTCGCCCCGAGGGTGAGGACCACGACAATCGCGGTCTTGAAGAACGGCCGGTAGATGGCGTCGGCCGGGACGACGCCGGGTTCCGGGACCGCGTGCTGGCCCGGCTCGGCCAGCACGGCCCGCAGCTCCTCGAGCAGCCGGCCCTCCGGGACGCCGTGGGCGCGGGCGAAGGTGCCGAGCGACTCGTGCGGGCCGGTCGGCCCGCCGCAGCCGCGCAGGCCGTACTTGTCGAGGACGGCCCGCGCCCGCGGTTCGGCCCGCAGCAGGTCGGGGATCATGACGGCGGCCGATAGGGTGGCGGTACTGACTGAGGACATGAGACACCTCCACGGCGGAAGAGGCTGGTGGGGAAGGCTAAATCGGATAATTTTATCCTATTTATGATACTACTTTGTCCGCTAGGAGGCGGCAATCAAGGCACGGCCCGGACGCGCCGCCGGCGCCTCACTTAAATACCCGGGAGGACCAACCGCCCGCACCCGACGCGAGGGCCAGCCATGGACCCGCTCCCGAAGCCCCCCGACACGTTCATCGAGTTCACCCAGCGGTTCCCCAAGCTGGCCGAGGCGTGGCGGCTGGTTGGCGAGGCGGGCGGCGGCCCGCTGGACGGGCGGGCCAGCCGGCTGGTCAAGCTGGCGGTGTCGATCGGGGCGATGCGCGAGGGGGCGGTCCACTCCGCCGTCCGCAAGGCGCTGGCGTCGGGCGTCACTCGCGAGGAGGTCGAGCAGGTGATCGCCCTGTCCGCCAGCACCATCGGGTTCCCGGCGACGGTCGCGGTCTTCTCCTGGGTCCGGGACGTCCTGGACCACGGCGAGCCTCCGTCGGGCTGAGGCGCGGGTCATTTCACCGCCCCCGGCGCGGAGTTGAGGAGGGCCAGCGGGATGCCGCCCCCGGTCGGGCCGGTCCCGTTGACCGGACCGCCCTTGTGCTGGTCCCAGCCGATGAACGCGGCGAAGGTGTTGCTCTTGAGGAACTCGGCCGTCCGCCCACGGAGGGCGTCGAGTTGGGTGTGCATCGGGCACTGGGGCCCGTGGCCGCACCAGCCGGGGCCGAACGGGCACGACAGGTTCTCATCCAGCCGGTCGAACAGGCTGGCCACGTCGTACAGGGTGATCTGGTCGGGCGGCTTGGCCAGCCAGTACCCGCCGCCCGGCCCCGGCGACCCGGCGACCAGCCCGGCCTGGGACAGGGTTGTGAGTACCTTGGCCACCACCGGCCGGGGCAGCCCCCGGCTGTCAGCGATCTCGGCCGACCCGAGCTTGGCCTTCTTCGCCGGGTCGTACACCTGGGCCAGCCGGCTGACGGCTGCGATGGCGTGCTGGGCGGTCTTGCCATACGGCGTCATGACCGGGCCTCCCGGGCGAGCTTCGTCTCGTTAGCGGCACTGCGATCGTGGCCTCGCGGCCGATGCACCAGTTGTAATCGACGACCACGCTGCCGTCGGACTCCGCCCCCGTCGCCTCGCCCGTCACGATCACTACCGCACCAGGTATCACCTCCGGATCGGGTATCTACGACTCGACGTCGGTGACAAGGTCTGAGGAGGTTGGCTTCGGTGGTCATAACGAACTCTTTCGAAGGCTCCACTTACTACCATATGGAGAGTCTCCTGGTATTCAAGAAAAATAAACCTTTATTTCTTGAATTATCCCGATCCTGGCGATACGTTGCATCCGGGACGATTCTTTCCCGACTGCTTGTGGAGCTTGAGATGATAGCCGGCGGACTGGTCGTCACCCTGGACGACAACGCGGACCGGGCGGCCGCGGCCGTCCGCGAGGTCTTGCTCGCCGGGCCGTTCACGCTCGGGGAGGTGTGCGGGCACCGGGTTGTACTGGCCCTGGAACTGGACACGCCGGCCGACGCCGAGCGGTGGCGCCGGTGGCTCGCCGACCGGCCTGGCGTCCTCAAGGTGGACACCACCTTCGTGCACGAGGGGCCGGTCGCCGGAGAGACCGCCCCTGTCCGCTGACCTCACCCGCCGCGAGTTCATCAACTGGTGCTCCTCCCGCCCGGGCGTCACGCGGGCTCCGGGGCGCCGGCCATCTGCTCCTGGCTGGCCACCAACCGGCGGGTCAGATCGGCGTTGATCTCCCGGTGGAGGTGGTAGCCGAGTTCGTGGTTGCGCTCGCACCGGTCGCGCAGCCACGCCGCGTCGATCACCAACCCGTGGACCGGACCGACGGCCCGGCTGGTGAACTTCGAGTCGTACGGCGGCACCACCCACGAGCACCCGACCACCCCGCCCGGGCCGACCGTCATCAGCGGGGCCAACTCCCCGTCCGCCGACTCACTCCCGACCAGGACGGTCCCGGACTGGATCAGGTAGAGCGCGTCGGACGTCTCGCCCGCCCGGGTGAGGTACTCCCCGGCCGCCCGGGTGAACGGACTGGCCCCGCTGGCCAGGTCCATCAGGCACCGGTCGTCGAGGGACTGGAGGAACTCGTGGGACGCGAACGCGTCCAGGATCGCCGGCCGTGTCATGGCATGTCTCCGTTAAGGGATCGGAACAGGCGCCGGCGACGCCGGCGCATTCGTAGGTAGCAACATCCGGACCGCGCCACCGCCGGGGGCGTCCGTGGCCCAGTACTCGTCGGACCCGTGATGTCGAAGGCGGGCATCGGAAGACCCCGAGTTAAATCGGATAAAAAGGTCTTGAATTCCGATATCATCAGTTTATACTCCCTTCAGACGGGATCAAGACAAATCGGGTGGCGAAACCGGGAGGCGATCATGGCGGCAGTTCACGAGAACACGGTGGGCGAGATGGTGGCGAACCGGCCCGGGCTGGCGCGGGTGTTCGAGCGGTTCGGGATCGACTACTGCTGCGGCGGCAAGCGGACCCTGGAGGACGCCGCCACCCGGGCGGGGGCCGACTACGCCGCCGTCCTGGCCGCGCTGGAGGCAGCCGACCAGTCGGCCGGGGAGTTCGACCCCACCGCCTTGTCGCTCGCGGACCTGTGCGAGCACATCGTCGAGACGCACCATGCCTACCTGCGGCGGGAACTGCCGCGGATCGACCGACTCCTGGACAAGGTCGTTGCCGCCCACGGCGAGCGGCACCCGGAGGTGCTGGAGGTGCGGCGCGTCTTCGGCGCGTTCGCCACCGATCTGGTGCAGCACATGGCCAAGGAGGAGTTAGTCCTGTTCCCGGCGATCTGCCGGCTGGAGCAGGACCGCCGCTACCCGGTCGGCCCGTTCGGCAGCGTGCGGAACCCGATGAACATGATGGAGGCCGAACACGAGGAAGCCGGCAACGCCCTCGCCGTGATGCGGGCCGCGACCGACGATTTCAGCCCACCGGCCGACGCCTGCCCGACGTTCCGGGCGCTGCTGGGAGCGCTGGCCGAGTTGGAGGGGGACATGTTCCGCCACGTCCACAAGGAGAACAACGTCCTCTTCCCGCGTGCGGTCCGGCTGGAGGACGAGTTGATTCGGGCCGGCGCGTCGCCCGGCTCGCCGCGCGACCTGCCGGTGAGGTGAGCGGCCGCGCCGGTGCCGGGCACGTCGGGCATACGATTCGCAAGATGGAATCAAAGCGGGGGGTCCAACCCCCCACTTTTCGGGAGTAAATACAGATATTTTGGTCTTTATATCCTGAATTGCGAGAAAATCAGTCTCACCGGCGGGAATGAGTGGCTGTCGGGCCGACACCTTGGGGAGGGTTGACCATGTCAACGTGGGCGAAGTGGCTGCTCCTGGGGGCTGTCCTCGGCGGCGCGGTCGGCGTCGGGGTGAGGGGCCTCATCGGTGGCAAGCAGAAGGAAGCCGGGACGCTGACCTTGAGCCTGCCCGGCGACGCCGACCAGCTCATCAAGGACCGCGACCTCAAGCCGGACGACGTGGCCGCGGCCCTGGCGACGTACCAGCCCAGCGGCCGGCACGACGAGTTCGTCATGTTCGCCTCCGGCGGGCACAGCGGCCAGGTACTCGCCATCGGCATCCCGTCGATGCGCATCCTCAAGAACATCGCCGTCTTCTCCCCGGACTCCTGGAGCGGCTACGGGGTGGGGGTCAAGGAGACGGCCCTGGACGAGTACAACCGCAAGCAGCAACCCAACCGCCAGCCGCTCACCTGGGGGGACACGCACCACCCGGCCCTGAGCGAGACCGGCGGCGACTACGACGGCCAATTCCTGTTCATCAACGACAAGGCCAACGGCCGGCTCGCGGTCATCGACCTGCGCGACCTGGAGACCAAGCAGATCCTCGCCAACCCGGCGTTCAACAACAACCACGGATCGACGATTGTCACGCCGGACACCGAGTACGTGATCGAGGGGTCGCAGTACGCGGTGCCGCTGGGCCACAAGTACGCCCCCATCGAGCGGTACAAGGAGGAGTACCGCGGGCTGATCACCTTCTGGAAGTTCGACCGGGCCAAGGGGCGGATCGATGAGAGCCAGTCGTTCGCCCTGGAGGTGCCGCCGTACTGGCAGGACCTCTCCGACTGCGGCAAGAAACTCAGCGACGGCTGGATCTTCGTCAACTCGATCAACACCGAGTTGGCGACCGGCGGGGTCGAGCACGGCAAGCCACCGTTCGAGGCCGGCGCCTCTCGCAACGACATGGACTACCTGCACGCCATTAACTGGAAGCAGGCGGAGCACCTGGCGTTGGCCGGCAAGACGACGACGGTTAACGGCCTGCGGGTGATCTCGTTGCAGACCGCGGTGGACGCGGGCGTCCTGTACTTCATCCCCGAGCCGAAGAGCCCGCACGGCGTGGACGTCAGCCCGAGCGGCAAGTACATCGTGGCGTCCGGCAAGCTCGATCCGCACGTCACCATCTACGCCATGGACAAGATCCTCGCTGCGGTGGCGGCGAAGGACTTCGAGGGGAAGGACCCCTACGGGGTACCGGTCATCCGGTTCGACGCGGCCAAGGAGGCGCAGGTGGAACTCGGGCTGGGGCCGCTGCACACCCAGTTCGACGACAAGGGGTACGCCTACACGAGTCTCTTCCTGGACAACGCCGTGGTCCGGTGGACGCTCGGCGGCACCGACCAGAAGGCGCCCGAGGGCGGGTGGAAGGTGGTGCAAACCATCCCGGTGCAGTACAACGTCGGCCACATCTCGGCCGCCGAGGGGGACTCGGCCAGCCCGAAGGGGAAGTACCTGGTCGCGCTGAACAAGTGGTCGGTGGACCGGTTCCCGAATATCGGGCCGCTCTTGCCGCAGAACCTCCAGCTCATCGACATCAGCCGGCCGGGCGACCACTGCCGGGTGATCTACGACCTGCCGGTCGGGATCGCCGAGCCGCACTACGCCCAGATCATCAAGGCCGACAAGCTCAAGTGCTGGGAGGTCTACCCGCAGATCGGGTTCGACAGCCACGCCATGGCGAAAAGCCCGAACGCCCCGGCGGAGCCGTACAAGTCCTCGATCACCGTCAAGGGGGACACGGTCAAGGTCTACATGTTGGCGATCCGCAGCCACTTCGACCCCGAGCACGTCAAGGTGAAGAAGGGGCAGAAGGTGAAGTGGACGGTCACCAGCCTGGAGAGCACCCGGGACGCGACCCACGGGTTCTGCATCCCGAGCTACAACCTGGCGGCCAGCGTTGAGCCGGGCAAGACGGTCACCGTCGAGTTCGTGGCGGACAAGGCCGGGGTCTTCCCGTTCTACTGCCTCGAATTCTGCTCGGCGCTGCACCTGGAGATGATGGGCTACCTGATGGTCGAGCCGTAACGCCTGGTTCCCTCCCCCCAAGGGGGGAGGGAGAGTAAAGACCCCCAGACGACTGACCCGAGGCGATCATGGATAGTAAGCCGAAGACCTCCTGGCTGTCGTGGGCCGCCCGGGCCGGGCTGGTGCTGGGCGCGGCGCTGTTCGCCCTCTCGCCGAACTACCCGTACTGGGAGATGGAGTTGCACGCCCCCCAGTACCCCAAGGGACTGCACGTCTACGGCTACCCCGACCGGATCACCGGTGACGTGAAGGAGTTGGACGGACTCAACCACTACATCGGCATGCGCGAGTTGGGCAAGGCCGCCGCTTTCGAGCGGTCCGTCGGCCGGCAGTCGGTGTACGCCCTGGCCGGCCTCATGCTGCTGGTCGCCGCCTTCCCGCGGCGGTGGGCGGCGCTGCTGTTGGTCCCGGGCGTCCTGTTCCCGGCGGTCTTCCTCGCCGACCTGTACTGGTGGCTGCGCGACTATGGGCTGAACCTCGACCCGGACGCCCCGCTGAGCCGGTCGATCAAGCCGTTCGTCCCGACCCTGCTTGGCGAGGGCAAGGTCGGCCAGTTCAAGACCGAGGCCGGGCTGGGCGACGGGCACTACCTGGCGATGGCGGCCGCGGCACTCGCACTCTTCTTCTGCTACGTCCGGTGGTTCAACTGGTACGCCCCGCCGGCGGTCGCGCCGGACACCGACGCGTCGCCGGAGTCCCGGCCGGCCCGCTCCCGGCAGCCCGCCGCCGTGGGGGCTGTCCTGCTGGCCCTGGCGCTGCCGGCCGGATCGGCACAAGCCGCCACCTGGACCGTCTCCCCGGACGGGCCGTTGACCACCATCTCGGCCGCGGTCGCGAAGGCGGCCGACGGCGACACCATCGAGGTCGTCGGCGGCACCCACCGCGGGCCGCTGGTCATCGACAAGCGCGTCCGGCTGGTCGGCCGGGACTGGCCGGTGATCGACGGCGGCGGCAAGGGCACGGTCGTCGCGTTGGCCGCCCCCGGCATCCACTTCTCCGGGTTCGTCGTCCGCGGCAGCGGCGACCGGCTGGCCAACGAGGACGGCGACGGCGGGATCGTCGCCACCGCCCCGGACGTGGTCATCGAGGGGAACCGGCTCGACGACGTACTCTTCGGCGTCTCCCTGCGAGATTCAGCCCGGAGCGTGGTGCGGAACAACGTCCTGCGCGGCAAGCCCCTCGACATCGCCCGCCGCGGCGACCTGGTCCGCGTCTGGTGGAGCCACGACGCCGTGGTCGAGGGGAACGACGTCGCCGACGGCCGCGACCTGGTGCTGTGGTACTCCAGGGGGCTGACCGTCCGCGACAACACCGTCACCCGCGGCCGGTACGGCATCCACTTCATGTACTGCGACGGCGCCGTCGTGTGCGGCAACCGGTTCATCGACAACTCGGTCGGGTCGTTCCTGATGTACAGCCGGAGGGTGCGGCTGGAGGGGAACTGGATCGAGAACAACCGCGGGGCGAGCGGCTACGGAGTCGGCCTCAAGGACATGGACGGCTACTCGCTCCGAGGGAACGTCATCGCCAACAACCGCACCGGGGTGTTCATGGAGGGGGCCCGCGGCGGCGAGGTAGTCAACAACCTGGTCGCCTACAACGAGCGGGGCGCGGTCATCTTCACCTCCTGCTCGGGCAACACGGTCCGGGACAACACTTTCTCCGAGAACGGCGAACAAATCGCCATCGAGGGCAACACCGCTCTGCCGGTCAGCAACGCCTGGGAGGCGAACTTCTGGAGCGACTACCGCGGGCTGGACGCCGACGGCGACGGGTTCGGCGACCAGGCGTACAAGCCGGTGAAGCTGTTCGAGCGGCTGACCGACCGCAACAGCGGGATGAAGCTGTTCGCGGCCGGGCCGGCGGCCGAGGCGATCGACTACTCGTCGCGGCTCTTCCCGATCTTTCAGCCGCAACCGAAGTTCACCGACCCGAAGCCGCGGATGGCCGCCCTGCCGCCGCCCCTGACCCGCCCGGCGCCGGCGGACGGCCGGAGCTGGCTGACGCTGGCGGTCGCACTGATCTTCGGCGGCCTAGTCTGCCTCGTCCGCTGGCAGGCGCTGCTTGGTTCCCTCCCCCTGGGAGGGGGGAGGGTTAGGGTGGGGGT
>DASSAT010000233.1:0-6514 GCA_035699305.1 Fimbriiglobus sp.
GGTGCCGTCGCCGATGGTGTCGGCCTCGTCGCTGACGAGGATGCGGTGCCGGCCGGCGCCGGCGTCGATGTTCAGGTTGCCGCGGACCTGCTCCAGGTCCCCGGTCAGGAAGTCGAAGGCGTCCGCGGTTCCGGCGGTCTCGGTAATGTTGGAGTGGTCCAGGTCGGCGTGCGAAAAGACGAACACCTGGTCGTCTCCGCCGCCGAGGCTCAGGTTGGTCGCCGCGTGCACGGTGTCCAGGTCCAGCTTGAAGCTACCGGCGCTGGTCCCCTGGACGTTGAACACGTCGGCGCCGCTGCCGAGCTGAATGTCCAACCGCTCGATCCCGTGGTAGTCGATGCCGTCCATCCGGGTGACGACCGAGGCGGTGCCGGCCAGACCGACCGTGATGACCTTCACCGACGAGGCGCCCTGTCCGCCGTCGGTCTGCCGGGTCTTGCCGAGGAACCCGATGGTGTAGGTGTTGCCGACCCGCGTCACCGCGAAGTCGGACTTGAACGCCTCGCGAAGCGGGAGCAACTCGATGGTCGCCGTCCCGTCGGTCAGGCCGGAGACGTCCAGCCCCATCAGGGCGACGGGCTGCGCGGTCAGGGTGCCGACGAAGCGGATCTCGAAGAACCCGGCCCCAGTATCGTTAACTTGCACGTCACCCAGCTCGACGTTGGAGAGCGCTTCCAGCGCGGCGCGGATGCCGGCCTCGGTGACGTTGTGCAGCAGCGGGGCGGTCGTCTGGCCGTTGAACGTCAGGGTGAACGTGCCGCCGTCGGCCGACACGTTGAGCCGCTGGGCGTGGTTGAAGCTGCCCAGCCCGGTCAGTTGCAGGGCGAAGGCGTTCTGCAACGCTTGCCGCACGGCCTCGGCGCTGGCGTCGAAGGCGAGCACTTCGGTGCGGATCGTCTTGCCGAGATCGGGGACGAACAGCTCCAGTTGGTAGCCGCCGCCGGTGGCGTTGACGGTGAGCACCTGCACGTCGTTCATGCCGGTGTCGCTGCCGGCCTGGAGTTCGACGACCGACGCGGCGCCGGCCGGCGTGACCGCCAGCAGCGGCACGTCCACGGCCGACAGTTCGCGGACGAACTCGATGTCGAACCCACCGGTCACGGGAGTAATCACCACGTCCCCGGCGGCGATGCCGGCCAGCCCTTCCAGGGCCAGTTGCAGGTCGGCCGCGGACAGGTCGAACGCCAGCGGAGCGGTGACGTTCGCCGGGTCGCCGAACGACAGGGTGAATGTCCCGCTGGTCGCGCTGATCGTCAGCCGCTGCACCTCGTCGATGCTCTCCGCGTTGATGCCATCGATCCGGGTCGCGGTCTGGGCCTTGCCGGACGTGCCGTGCCCCGGCAGCGTGGTCAGGCCGGCGCCATTGACCGTCACCTGCGGCAGGTCCTTGTTGGTCAGCACGCCGATGAAGCGCATCACGTACACGTCGTCCGCCCGGCTCACATCCACCACCCCGGCCGACGCCGCGGCGGGGGTGATGCCGAACGCCGTGGCGAGCATCGCCTCCAGTGCGGCGTCCAGGCCGGCGGCGGAGATGTCGTGCGCCAGCGGGGCCGTCGTCGCGCCGCCGACCGAAAGGGTGAAGGTCCCGCCGTCCGCGTCGATGCGGAGCGTCTGGATTTCGTTGAACGTGGTCCCCGGCGTGCCGAACCCGCCCATGCCCAGCCCGGTCAGGCTGGTTTGCGTCAGCACCCCGACGTTGCCGGTCGGGTCGGCGGTGTCGTCCACGGTCAGCACGTCGCCCGGCCCCTCGGCGGTCAGCCCGAGGTCGTTGACCTCCAGCAGCGGCACGTCTGTCTCGGCCAGCCCGTTGACGAACTCGACCCGGTAGACGTTGCCGGACCGGATGACCTGCACGTTGTTGGCGCCGATGCCCGGCAGGGCGAAGAGTGCCGCCTCCATGACGTCCGCGGAGACGTTGAACGGCAGTGCATCGGTGAAGGCACCCTGGAACCCGAGGCGGAAGGTGCCGCCGGTCGCGTCCACGGCCACCTGCTGCACCTCGCTGGCACCGGCCACGTCCGCGGTCGCGTCCGGGGCGGAGCCTTTGCCCAGCACGGTCGCCGTCACCTGCGGCACGTCGCCGGTCAGGGTCAGCAGCGCGCCGATGCCGCTGACCAGCCCCGCGTTGGTCACGGTGAACGTGTCTGCCCCGGCGCCGGCGTTGAGGAACGTGTGCCCCGAGACGGCCCGCACGTTAAACTCGTCGGCCCCGGCCCCGGCGTTGATGATCGTCGTGCCGCCGTGGGTGTCCTGCACCGTGATCTTGTTCGCCCCGGGGCCGAGGTTCACGGTAAGCTGTTCCAACCCGACGTAGGTCAGCCCGCCCGGGATGAGCTTGCCGCCGATCATCTGGTCGCCGGACATCCCCAGTCCGGTCAGCCGGTCGCCGGTCACGGTCAGCTCGGCGGTCGGCAGCTCGTTGAACGACGTGACGTTGTCAGTGTCGTTGAGGAAGGTGAAGTCGGTCTCCTCGTCCTCGTCCACCAGCAGGTTCGGGTTGACCGCCTCGATGGTGAACTGGCTGGCGGCGGTTGGGACGGCCGTGGTCAGCCCGCCCTCCCAAGGCCGCTGCACGGTCAGCTTGACCTGTCCGCCGCCCAGGTCCTCGGCCGCGACGATCAGCCGGAACTTGTTCTTCGCCGGGCCGCGGGTGATCTCGATGGCCAGGTCGATCAGGTCCTCGGCCGCGTCGATGGTGATCCCCAGCCGGCTCTCCAAAAGCTGGCGGACCGACATCCCCGGCTCGACGGAAGCGGCGTTCAGGTTGATGGTCACGGTGTACGAGTCGGCCGCGACCAAGGTGCCGGCCGACGGCTTGAAGTTGTCTTCGGTCGGGAGCATGACCGGCTCCCGCTCCAGGTCGGCGGTGCGGTCATCGCTCACCCCGCCGACGATGACCGTCGGCCCTTCGAGCTTGTTCGCCTGGTCGAGCAGCGTCGGGAACGACTTCGACTCGCCGCCGTCCAGCCGGTCATCGTCGATGGCACGGACGGTGACGGTCTGCGGGGCGAACCAGTTGCCCGTGTTGAAGGTGAGTGTGCTGGCGGAGATGCTGAACACCCCACCCGGCCCCTTCAACTCAACCTGCGGCAGGAAGCTGCGGATGCCGCGCAGCCCGGCCCCCTTGGCCGTCCGGGTCGGGTCGGCGATCAGGTGGACCGTCACTGTCTCGCCGGAGGTCGGGGCCTTCGTCAGGATCACCTGGTAGGTGTCCTCGGCGGCCGACGCCGGCGGGGACGAGGGCGACCCGTCCCGCTCGATCAGGAGCGTCTGGCCGTCGGACTCGATCACCATCACCCCGGCGACCTCGTCGTCGCCGATGTCCACCACCACGGAGGTGGGCGCCCCGTACCCGGACACGGTCATCACCGCCTTGTGGAACCCCTCGGTAAGCGTGTCCTGTTTGCCCAGGATGTACACCGTCCGCGGGACGTTCCAGTTCCCCGCGTCGAACGACAGCGTCGTGACCTTGCGGAAGACGCCCGGCGACACCTCGACGACGAACTCGAGCTGCCCGGCCCCGTCCAGGGTCAGCTCGATCGTCCCGCCCGGCGCCTTCGCCAGCGCGACCATGACCGCGTCCACGAACCCGAGAATGCCGTCGTCGTCCCCCACGGGGCCGACGGCGTCCACGAACTTGTGAATCTCTGGCGCCTCGAAGGCGACCGTCCGGCCGCCGGTCTCGCGCAGGTCGATGGCCGGGACGTCGTCGCCGACGATGGAGACCAGCAGCGCCGGCAGCACCACGCCAGCGTAGCGCAGGATTTCGATGCGGCTGGTGTTGTCCAGGGCGAACGTCCAGCCCTCGCTCACCTCGATGGTGTTCGAGTCGTTGCCGATGATCAGCCGGACCTGCCCGATGCCGGTCCCGCTGATCACCTTGACCTGCGCCCCGCGCAGGGCGTCCGCTCCGGCGGCGAACGCCGGCAGCCCGCCCGCCACGTCGAGGAACCGGGCGCCGGCCGCGACCGACGAGTTGGCCACGAACAGCCCGGCGATCGTGTCCCCGACCACCCCGGCGGTGACGCCGGTGACGAAGAACGCGCTGGTCGCGTCGAGCGCCTCGGCCCACGGTTCGGCGACGGTGATCGTGCTGGCGGCGTTGCCCAGGACATCCCGCTCCTGCCCGGCCCCGGTCCCGGCGATGATCGTGATCTTGCTGCCGGCCAGGGCGCCGGGCGTCAGCCCGCCGCCAGCGACGGTCAGGGTCACGGCCCCGACCGCCACCGGCCCGGCAGCCAACCCATCCGCCAGGGTCTCGTCCTGCACGTCGATCGAGTGGGTGATGAACCCGGCGCTGACCCCGTCGATCTCCTCCGTGTCGTCGGCCTTGAAGACGATCGGCTGCGGCACGAACCAGTTGGTCGCGTCGAACAGCAGGAAGACCGCGTCCAACTCGAAGAACGGGTTGGCGGACACCAGGACGCCGTTGGCCGAGACGAACTCCACCCCGCGCGGGGCGAACGCCCGGACCAGCACCGTCGCCCCGTTCTCCGGCGCCCGGGTCAGGACCACGCTGTAGCCGTCGGTGTCGTTCAGCCCTTGGGAGACGGTCGAGGTGCCGCCGGTCAGCAGGATGCGGATGGCCGGCTCCTCGTCGTCGGCGACCTCGGCCGAGATGCCCTCGGTCTTTAGCCCGGCGAACGAGCTGGCGGTGTCGGAGGAATCGACGCCGTGGTTGATCAGCCCGCTGTGGCCGAGCAGGTCGTTGCTGACGACCGGCGGGGTCGGGCCGTTGATCGTGAACGTGTCCGACCCCAGTCCACCGGTCGCCTGGGTGATCCGGCCGGCGCCCGACCCGAGGATGTAGAATCGGTCGTCCCCCTCGGCCGCGTCCACCTCGACCGACTCGACCCGGACGAACGACACGTTCAGCCCGGCCCCGAACACCCCGTTCTCGGTTAGCACGAAGTCATCGTTGAACTCGGTGCCGATCACGATGACCGTGTCGAACCCGTCGCCGCCGTCGATGTTGACCGGGGCGTTGACCGCGTACTGGATCAGGTCGGCTCCGGCGTCGCCGCTGACGTCGGTCCGGTCGCGCAGGTCCTCCTGCGACCCGTCCAGGGCGAACGCCCGGATCAGGAAGCTGTCATCCCCGTCGTCGCCGTTCAGGACGAGCGGCTTGAGGTTGTGGTAGACCACGAACTCGTCGTTGTCGCCGCCGCCGAAGATGGTCATCGGCTCGCTGATGCCGTTGCTCAGGAACCCGCGCGTGGTCTTGATGGTGGCGAAGATGTCCATGTCCGGGACGCCGCTGGCCGGCTCGCGCTGCGACTTGTACAGTTGGCCGACCTGGAAGAAGTCCCGCCCGGCCCCGCCGTACACGTCGATCTTGGCCCGCGTGTCGTCGATGCCGAACGCGTCGTCCCCGCCCAGCCCGAACACGTCGATCTGCTCGATGTTGCCGGTGTAGTTCACCCGCTCGACATCCACCTGGGTGCCGACAACCGGCGGCTTGAGCAGGGCCACGAACGCCAGCCCGGCGTCGGCCACCGCCGCCCGCAGCAGGAACAGGTCCGCGTTCTCGGTTCCGAGGACCGCAGCCGTGTCGCTGCCCAGCAGAGGCCCGCCGGAGTCGAACAGGTTGATCTGCGACTCGGTCGTCCCGCCGAAGAGATACACCACGTAATCGTCGCTGCCGATGCCGCCGTCCAGGGTGAGCAGGTCGTTGACGCCGTTGGCGGCCGCCTGCGCCGCGATCAGGTCACCGTCGTCGCTGTCGAACCCGTCCGGCCCCGGCACCTTGGCCGGCAGCGTGCCGTCCGCGAAGACCTCCACGTTGACGTTGATCTCGTCGTCCTCACTGCCACCAAGGGCGTACACCGCCTGCTCCATCGACCGGATGTTGATCACGTCCTCCCCGGCCCCCGCGTTGAGGAACAGCGGGGTGTCGAACGCCAACAAGGCCGGGACGTTCCCGAGCAGGGCGCTGAACGTGATGTCGAACCCGCCGCTAGCGGCCACCACCTCCACGAAGGCGTCGCCGCCGACGACCCGCAGTTCGGCCAGGGCGTCCTCGATCTCGGACGCGGTGGCGGTGAACGGCAGCGGCCGGGTCTGGCCGGCCCCGCGAACCGCCTGCTCCCCGGTCGGGTCGGCAAACTCCAGCACGAAGTACCCGAGGTCCGCGTTGATCGACAGGTGGACGACCTCCGACGTACTCATCGCCTTGTCCCCCTGCGTGGTGACGCTCGGGACCACCAGCGAACTGTCCACCGTGGTCGGGTCGGCGACTTCCAGGATGCTGGTTTGCGAACCGGTCCGGAAGACGTTGAGTGTGTCGCCGCCGGTGCCGCCGGAGATCAGGGTCATGCCGGCGATGGTGTGGACGAAGTTGATGATTGGCACGTCGTTGGCGTCCTGGCGGCGGTTGACCGGCAGCTCGGGGAAGATCGAGTCGCCGCCGACCGTGAACGTGTCCGCTGCCTGGCCGAGCAGGACCTGGACGACCTCGAACCCCTCGAACTCGGCCCGGCCGCGCTGCACGCCCGCCAGGGCCGGATCGGTC
>DASSAT010000234.1:0-3923 GCA_035699305.1 Fimbriiglobus sp.
TGAAGCCCTTGACGCCCCGGTAGCTCTCATAGAAGGGTGGGTCAAGCCCGGCTCTGCGGGCGCCGACCCACCGTCCGGGAGCGTAGTAGGCACACTCCGTGTGCCGTTCTTCGGAGACGGCACACGGAGTGTGCCTACTACATTCCCGCCCGGTGGGTCGGCGCTCGAAGACTCGCTTGACCCACCATACGAGGCGGCCCGTCACATCATGTGCGCGCGGGTCTCGTCGATGAGCTGTTGCAACCACTGGCGGTACGGCGTTCCGCCCGTCCCCCGCGGATCGGCGACCCGCTGGTGGATGTACAGGTCCGCCCAGCCGAAGTGCACCTCCCGGAACCGGGCCATCTCCTCCAGCACCGCGTTGTAGGCGTCCGACTGCGCCAGCGGCCGCGGGTCCGGCATCACCGCGATCTCGGCCAGCAAGTCGCGGTGCTCCCGCGGCATGAACCGCTGCATGTCCGCCAGGTGGTCGGTCAGCATCGTCGGCTGGTGCGGAATCTTCATGAACGCGACCAGCGCCGGGATCACGCTGCTCTGGGCGCCCGTCTCTCCGCGGTAGCTGGCCGGCGTCTGCTCCACCCCCTCGTAGACCACGTTCTCGAAGAACCGGATGTACGGCCGGAACGCCCGGTAGTAGACGTGCGGGTCCATCTTCTCCGGGATGCGCCGCAGCACCGTCGCCTGCTTGCGGACCGCGTCCGCGATCCGGTTGAGCGCCGCCGTCACGCCCATGCCGTCGCTCGCTTTGATCGCCGCGGCCCCGGCCTGGATCGCGTCCAGCGCCTCCGCGGCCAGCGCCTCGATCTCGACGTGGACCAGGATGAACCAGTGCTCGTCGTAGAGGTGGATGAAGTTCTGGACGGTGTCGATGTTCCCCAGCGCGATCGGCCCGGCCGGGTCGAACCGCTTCCAGTTGTACAGCGCGTACCCGTCGTAGCTGAGGATCGGCGGCCGGTCGAGCAGTCCGCAGGCGTGGCAGAGCGGCAGGGCGATGTTCCGCGGCAGCGTCGTGGCCGGGGCGACGCCGATCTGGTTGATGTAGCCGGACGCGACGAACCCGAGCCGGACGTAGTACAGCCGCAGCGCCGGCAGGTCGTCCGGCGTCACCGCGTCCTTCGGCCACCGGGGGATGTTCAGCTCCCGGAGGTACAGGCGCGCGTTCTTGTCCTCTAGTAAGCTCGGCAGGTCGCGGCCGAGGTCGTCGAGCCGTTCCAGCGGCGAGCCGGCGGGGAAGTGCCGCCGTGGGTCCGGCTCGGGCAGGAACCCACGGCGCGTGAACGTCGCGTCCATGACGGGGACTCCGGGGCGATGAAGGCAGGCGGATCGGGGACGGGTGACCGCGGTGGGTGCTCCCTACTCGAAGAGCTGGGCCACCGGCACGCGGAACCCCGGCAAGACGTCGCCGCCGTCCAGGTCCTGCCTGGCGTTCGCGAACGTCGGCTCCTCACCGGGGCGGTAGATCGTCACCGTGCGGTCCCGCGGATCGACGACCCAGACCAACGGCACGCCGGCCGCCTGATAGGCGGCAATCATCTCGTCGATCTCCTCGAGCTTATCCGACGGGGACAGAATCTCGACGATCAGCGTCGGCACCCCTTCGACGAGCGTCGTATCGCTGGACTGACGGACGACCACGTCCTGCGGCACGTAGGCGACATCCACGCCGACCGTCGTCTCCGGCTCGCCCGGCAGACGGACCCCGGCCTCGCCGCAGATGATCTCTCCCCGCGGCGCCGGCTGGGCGGACCTCCACACGTACAACACGCCCGTCAGGCGGGCCATCGCGATCGAGTGGAACCGGTTGCGGATCGTCACCTCTTGCTCCCTCAGCTCCCCCCGAATGAGCCAGCGGCGCCGGCCGTCGTCCGGCATCGCCAGGAGGTCCGCCGTCGTAAACGGATGGGTTGCCGTCGTTGCCATCCCAGGTTCCCTCGATCCAGTGCGTGACGGGCACATTCTACCCGGCGGTCCGGCGTCGGCGAAGCCGACAAGAGCCGCGGAACAGGTGGGTGGCGTCAGGCGAGGACCTCCTCGATCACCCGGCCGTCGCAGAGCGTCAGCGGGCGGCCGAGGCGGTCGCGGATCTCCGTTCGCGGATCGACGCCGAGCAGGTGGTAGATCGTCGCCGCCAGGTCGGCTGGCGGGGTTGGGTTCGACGACGGCGCCGCCGCGTAGCGGTCGCTCGAACCGTACACCGCCCCGCCCTTCACCCCGCCGCCGGCCAGCACCGTCGTGAACACCTTCCCCCAGTGGTCGCGGCCGTCCCGACCGGCCCCGGCCCCGCCCACTACCGACTGCCCGACGCGCGGCGTCCGCCCCATCTCCCCGGTCCAGATAACCAGCGTCTCGTCCAGCATCCCCCGATCGGACAGGTCATCTAATAGTGCGGAGAACGCCTGGTCGGTGACGGGGCAGAGGCGGGTCTTGAGGTCGATGAAGTTGCGGCTGTGGGTGTCCCAATAGACGCTGACGTTGGTGATGCCGTCGTTGGGCCAGAAGACCGTGACGAGCGGCACCCCGGCCTCGACAAGTCGCCGGGCCTGCAACACCGACTGGCCGTGAATGTTCATGCCGTAGCGGTCGCGGACGGCCGGCGGCTCCTTCGACAGGTCGAACGCCGACGCCACCTCCGGCTTCGACAGGATCGAGAACGCGCGCCGGTAGTGCGCCCCCATCGCGTCGGCCGACTCCAGCCCGCGGACCTGGCCGTCGAGCGACTTCAACAAGCCCTCCCGGCCGCGGACCCGCAGCGCGTCCATGCCGGCCGACAGGGCGAACTCGCCGACCCGGTAGCCGGGCTTGGACCCGTCGGCGTCGATCCGCATCGGGTCGTAGACCGGGCCGAGTAGCCCCGCCCCCTGGCCGTGGCTGTGCTCGACGAACCGCGGCGCCCCGTTCGGGACCACCGGCATCATGGAGACGTTCGGCGGCAGCGGCCCCCGGCCGCGGCCGAGCTTCGCCAGCACCGCCCCGTAGTTCGGCCAGTCGTCGGACAGCGGCCCCCGCGGGGGTGGCCGGCCGGTCAGGAGGTAGTGGGTCGCGGTTGTATGGCAAACGTCGGGGTGCGTCATCGACCGGATCAGGCAGAGCTTGTCCGCCCGGCGGGCAAGCTCCGGCAGGTGTTCGCAGATTTGCAGCCCGGGGACGGCGGTCGGGATCGGCTTAAACTCGCCGCGGTACTCGGCCGGGGCGTCGGGCTTCGGGTCCCAGGTGTCTTGCTGGGACGGCCCGCCCCACATGAACAGCAGGATGCACGCCTTCGCCCGCGGCGGTGCCTCGGCTTGCGCTAGCCGGGGCAGCCCGAGACCGAACAGGCTCAGTGCCCCGGCACGCAGGAACTCGCGGCGGCGGAGCGTGGGGTCGAAGTGGGGGGACCAGTGCATAGGTACGAGTGTATCCCGGCGGGAGGGCGGACGCCAATCCCTGGGACCGCGGCCGTCCCGGCCGCTCTTGCTTCCCGGGACAGGGGCGCTTCCGTGTCGCTGGAGGCCCCCGACGTGCGGAGCAAGAGCGGCCGGGACGGCCACGGTCCCAGGTTTGGCGATATCCCGCCGGCCCGTCGTCCCATCTAAGGTGGAGGCTCCACGGGGGCGGATTGCGCCGCTTTTGCCGGTCGCACCGACCCTGCCGGCGGCTCGTATTGACCGCCTTTTCCGGCCTCCTTAGATTGTCCAACAGAAGGACTCCGCGCGCCCGGTTCGCCGAGCCGCTTGCAGATCAAGAGGTTCCGCCAATATGTCCGCCGCCACCGCCTCCCCGTCCGCGATCGACGCCACGATCTGGGACAAGATCGGCGACCGCTTCAACGGGTTCATCGAGGGGTCGATCGGGTTCGTCAGCCGGCTGTTCGGGTCGGCCAACGAACGGGCCGTCAAGGCGACCGGCTACCACCGCCCCAAGGGCGCCGCCCAGCACACCATCGT
>DASSAT010000235.1:0-2621 GCA_035699305.1 Fimbriiglobus sp.
CATCGTTCACCCGCACCCGGGGCGTTGCCCCGGGCTGAGGACTCCCAGCCCTTCGGGCTGAAGACGCAATACACAACTGCGGCTACCTGCTGGTTTGTAACCCCTCTCCCCGCTGGGGAGAGGGGGACCAAGCCGTCGGATCAGACCGGGCAGTGGCTGCGGACCACCTCGAACCCGCACGACTCGTAGAGCGGGCGCAGCGTCTCCTTGCTGGTCAGCATCACGTAGGGCGTCTTGTGCAGGTACGCCTGGTTCAGCGCCGTGTGCACCAGCGCCGAGGCGATCCCCTGGCCGCGGCTCTCCGGCCGAACCACCACGTAATCGATCTGCCAGTTGACCGGCGTGGTGACGAGCAGGAACGCGTCCACCAACCCGGCGGCGTCGCGGTGCACGGCGACGTACCGCACCCCCTGCCAGATCGCCAGGAACTTGCTGCGGGTGTGGAACTGGTGGCCGATCATCTCCCAGACGGTCTTGCAGCAGGCTTCGTCGGCGAGGAACTCCTGCACCGTCAGGAACTCGACTGGCAGTCCGACCGAGCGAACGTCGGTCGGCTTACAGAAGTAATGCAGTTCGGACTCGGCGGACATCGACCCACCCGGGGCAAGCGTATCGGGGCGAGGGCGTCGGAGGGCTGAGTCGCAGCCCTCCGACACACCGGAAGAGGGGGAAAAGCAAAGTGAAAAACTCTACCCGGCTATCCGAGAGGGGTCAACCTCGAATTGCTGCATTTACGGAGTATTCATCTCAAGCATGAAAACCGGACATATTGACCTGACCGTGACTGCCATTGGTGGACTTGACCAGCAGGCCGTACTTCTTCATCTTCTTGTACAGCGTAACCCGGCTGACGCCCAGGAGTTGGGAAGCGCGGGTGCGGCTCTGTCCGACCTTCTCCAGGGCGCGGACAATGACCGCCCGCTCGGTGGTCTCCCGGTTCTGAGCCAGGGAGTTCTGGTAGCCGTTCTCGTTCGGCCGGCCGTCCGACCGGGCCGGGATCATCGGCGGCAGGTGGGCAGCGGTCAGGGTCTCGTCGCCGCAGGCGAGGACCGCCTGCTGGATGACGTTTTCGAGCTGACGGATGTTGCCCGGCCACGGGAACTGTTCCAGCGCGCGGATCACGTCCGGCTCGATGGTGGCGATCTTCTTGCCGAAGCGGGCGCCGTACCGGGCGGTCAGCCCGCGGGCCAGCGGGGCCACGTCCTGCGGCCGGGCGCGCAGCGGCGGCAGTTGCAACGTCACCACGTGCAGCCGGTAGTACAGGTCGCGGCGGAACAGCCCGCGCTCGACGGCGCCGGCCAGGTCTCGGTCGGTGGCGGCGATGATCCGTGCCTGCGACAGCTGGGTCTCGTTGCCGCCGACCGGCTCGTACTCGCCGGTCTCGACCACCCGCAGGAGGGACGCCTGGTGCTCGGCCGCCAGCGCATGCACCTCGTCGAGGAAGATGGTCCCCTGCCCCGCGGCCGCCAGCCGGCCGACCCGGACCGCGTCGGCGCCGGCGAACGCCCCCGGGACGTGACCGAACAGTTCGCTGCCGACCGGCGGGCCGGTCATCGTCCCGCAGGTCACCACCACGAACCGGTGGGCGGCCCGGGACGAGCAGTCGTGGATCAGCCGGGCCAGGAAGGTCTTGCCGGTCCCGGTCTCGCCCTCGATCAGGACGGTCACGTCGTGGGCGGAGGCAATATCGAGTTGTTCGCCGAGCGGGGCCAGCGACGGGGTGAGGCCCAGGAGCCGGCGGCGCAGCCGCTGCGGCACGGTCTCGGCGTCGGGATCGACGAACGCCTTGCCGGGGGTGACGGCCCGGCGGATCCAGGCGTTGAGGTCGCGGAGCTGGTCCGGCCAGGCGAACCGGGCGTCGAGGTACACCGCAGTCGGGTCGAGCCGCCGGGCCGCGGCGAACTCCTCGCACTCCAGCAGGGCCAGCTTCGGCGGCAGCTGTTGCAGCCGCAGTTCGCGGACCGCCGCCTCGATCCGGTCCGGGTCGCCGGGGTCGGCCGCCAGGAACAGCAGCACCCCGTCGGTCTCGCGGGTGACCATCTCGGGCAGGTCCTCGGGCCGGACGACCGAGGTGGTCAGCAGGAAGGTCTTGTGCAGGTGGGTCTGGACCGTCTGGCTGAACCGGTGGTCGGACCCGACCAGCAGGAGTCGGCGGGCGAACGTCATGGACAACCTCTCCAAGCCCACAGGGCGACGGGGGCCGGACGTCGGGCGGTGTGGACGGGAGGGTTGTCGGTCCGACCGGGGCGGGTGATCCGCGGTGGGGGCGGTCAAACTCGAGGCGCGCCGCGGGGCATTGCGGCGGCCCACTTATTTCTACTTCGGGGACGGGGCGGAGGACGCGGAAACTCCGAAAATCTAACAACACCGGCACTGTCAACCCGGACGAGATAACCGTTCGATACGCCGCAAAGCTCACGTCTTACGAATTCCCCTTCCGGCGGACCGGATTCCGCGCGGGCGGGAACAGTACCGCGGACAACTCTCGCGCAGGACCCGAATCCGATGCCGCTTCGATGTCCGGCCGAACTCGGGCATTCGAACAATCCCGGCGAACCCGGAGCGGCAGCGACGGGGTGGAGTAGAACCCCTCCCCCGCCCCCTCCCCGAAGCGGAGAGGG
>DASSAT010000236.1:0-2877 GCA_035699305.1 Fimbriiglobus sp.
GCGTCCAGGTACTTCAACACGCGCTCCCGCTCCGCGGCGGTCGGCGACCGGCTGAAACACAACTTGAACGCATACTCCACCCGCCCCGCGTCGTCGGCCGGGCCGTCCTTTTCCACGCGCTTGCCCAACCCCTCGGCGAACTCCACGAACGCCGGGTCATTGGCCAGGTGCAGCGCTTGCAGCGGGGTGTTGCTGCGGCTGCGCCGGGTGCAGGCGGTCTGGGCGTCGGCTCCATCGAACGTCGTCAGCAAGTGGTGCTGGCTCTGCCGCCAGATGAACGTGTACAGCCCCCGGCGGTAGCGGTCCGCGCCGTGGCTCTCCGGCCACGCCTTCTTCGCCTGGGTGAAGCTGAACACCTCCTTCGGCATTGGCGGGTACACCCCCGGGCCGCCCATCTTGCGGCACAACAGCCCGCTGGCCGAGAGCGCCGCGTCGCGGATGACCTCGGCCTCCAGCCGCAGCCGATCCTGCCGGCCGAGGAGCTTGTTCTGCGGGTCCGTCGCCGTCAGGTCCGGCCGCGCGACGGACGACTGCCGGTAGGTGGCGCTGGTCACGATCAGCCGGTGCAGGCGCTTGACGGACCAGCCGTCCTCGCGGAACTCGACCGCCAGCCAGTCGAGCAGCTGCGGGTGCGTCGGCGGGCTGCCCTGCGAGCCGAAGTCGTTCTCCGTGTTCACCAGCCCGGCGCCGAAGAAGTGCTGCCAGTACCGGTTGACCGTCACCCGCGCGGTCAGTGGGTTGTCCGCGGAGACGAGCCATTTCGCCAGGTCCAGGCGATTGAGGGGCTTCGCAAGCCCACCCGTTGCCACGGGTGGGCTTGGGGACTTCGTGAGCGCCGACGGATACCCTGGCGTCACCTTGTCCCCCTTGCGAAGGAAGTCGCCGCGGATGTGGACGAACGACTCCCGTGGGACCTTCCGCTCCCGCATCACCAGCGTCGTCGGGATCGACTTCTGCACCTTCTTGATCCGCGCCTCGACCTTCTTCCCCTCCTCCAGCTTCCCCGCCGCCTTGAGCTTGTTCGCCTCCTCGGTCAACTCGTTGACCTTCGCCTCCAGGGCCGGGTCGCCGCCAACCGGCAGCGTCGGCTCGTCGCACGAGTTGAAGAAGGCGTACAGCTGGTAGAAGTCTTTCTGAGTGATCGGGTCGAACTTGTGGTCGTGGCACTGGGCGCAGGCCGCCGTCAGCCCCAGCCAGACCGCCGCGGTGGTGCTGGCCCGGTCCACCGTCCGCTCGTCCCGGAACTGCTCCGGGTCGGTGCCGCCCTCCTCGTTGAACGGCGTGTTGCGGTGGAAGCCGGTCGCAATTTTCTGTTCCAGCGTCGGGTCCGGCAGCAGGTCGCCGGCCAGTTGCTCGATGGTGAACCGGTCGAACGGCAGGTCGTCGTTGAACGCCTGGACGACCCAGTCGCGGTACGGCCACATCGACCGGGCGCCGTCCACGGTGAACCCGTTGGAGTCGGCGTACCGGGCCAGGTCGAGCCAGTGCCGCGCCCAGCGCTCGCCGTAGTGCGGCGAGGCGAGCAACTTGTCCACCACCTTCTCATAAGCGTTCGGCGACTTGTCGTTGACGAACGCCGCCACCTCGGCCGGCGACGGCAACAGCCCGATCAGGTCGAGGTACACCCGGCGGATCAGCGTGGTGCGGTCCGCCTCGGGCGACGGCTTCAGCCCTTCCTTCGCCAGCCTGGCGAAGACGAAGGCGTCGATCGGGTTCCTGATTGGGATTTGGGATTTGGTGCTTGGGATTTCCGGCCGACGAGGCGGGACGAGCGACCAGTGCGGGGCGTACTCGGCGCCGTGCGCGATCCACCGCCGGAGGATGTCGATCTCGGCGGGGGACAGCCGGGGGCCGGTCTCCGGCGGCGGCATCCGGTCCTCGTCGGCCGCGGCCGTGACCCGGTCGATCATGCCGCTGTCACTCGGCTTGCCGGGGACGACCGCGTCCTTCTTGATCGCGTGCGCCCGGGCGTCGAGCCGGACCTTGCCCTTCTGGACGGTTGGGCCGTGGCACTTGAAGCAGTGGTTCGACAGGATTGGGCGGACGTCCCAGTTGAAGTCCGGCTTCGGGGCGGCGGGGTCGGCGGCCGCGCACGGCGCGGCCAGCAGCCACCACAACCCCAGCCAGCGGGGACGGGACATGGCGGGCATTGCAACTCCGGGGGCGCGGACGAACGGGCGGCAGGCGGGTCAGGCTTATTCTGGCGAGTCCGGCCGCCGTCCGCAACCGATTCCCGGCCAGACCGCCGAGTCTTTCCGGGGTGGAGCGATTGGCGGGGACCGCCCTCTTCCGTACCCGCGCCACAACCGCGACAATACACCAAGATCGACGGGCCACCCGGAGGGTACACGGATGCGGCGAAAGTCGTTCGGTCTTGTCGCGGTGCTGCTCGTCGTCGGCGTGTGCGGCGGCGAGCCACCAAAGCCCAAGACCGCCCCCAAACAGCCGAAGGTGTACACCGGCAAGGTCGCCCCGCCCAAGGACTCGAAGGGGAAGCCCGACAAGCGGAAGCTGGTCCTGGCGGCCGACGACGGCACCTCGTACCCGCTCGTCGAGGACGGCGCCTCCCGCATGCTCTTCCTGGACAGCCGGCTGCGGGGCCGGCCGGTGCGGCTGACGGCCCTGCGGGTGCCCGACACCCGCAAGCTCCAGGTGGTGCGGGTGCAGACCGTCAAGGACGGCACGGTGTACGACGTGGACTACTGGTGTGAGACGTGCCAGATCAGCCTCGACCACCCCGGCCCGTGCTTCTGCTGCGGCGAGGAGGTCGAACTCCGCGAGCGCCCGGTCCGCTGAGCGAAGTCGAACGCCACACCCCCTCGAACTGTCCCTCCGACCCCGTAGAACTTCACTCGTAGGGTGGGCCGAGTCTTCGAG
>DASSAT010000237.1:0-3699 GCA_035699305.1 Fimbriiglobus sp.
TCGCCCTCGACGACCAGTTGATCGACGCCCCGGCCGGGTGGGCCGAGGCGCAGAAGAAGCTCCTCGCCGCCAACGACCCCGGCGTCACCGAACTGGTCAACAAGCTGGCCGTCAGCTTCCGCGACCCGGCGGCGATGAAGCGGGCGCTCGACACTTTCCGCAACAAGTCCGCGTCCGCCGACAAGCGGGCCGAGGCGCTACGGCAACTGGTGCGGCTACGGCACACGGACGCGGCGGAGCTTGTGCGAACGGCCCTCCACGACGAGACGGCGTTGAAGGTCCGTGCCGAGGCGGCCCGGCAACTCGCCGCGTTCGACGACCCGCAACTGGCCGCGGAGACGGTCCGCGACTGGAAGACGTTCCCGAAGGCGATCCGGCCGGAGTTGGTCAACAGCCTCGCGTCCCGCAAGCCGGGGGCGCGGGCGCTGCTGACGGCGCTGGCCGCCGGCACCATCGACCGGGCCGACGTGACTGACAACGTCATCGTCCGCATCCAGGCGTTCCGGGACCGCGAGCTGAACCGGCTCGTCGAGAAGAACTGGGGCCGCACCCGGCCGACGCCGAAGGAACTGGATGCGCTCATCGTCAAGATGCGGACGGCGCTCGGGGCCGGCCCGGCGTCGTTCGCCCGCGGCAAGCTCGTCTTCGAGACCAACTGCGCCAAGTGCCACAAGTTCGAGGGGCAGGGGGCCGATGTCGGCCCGGCGCTGGACGGCGCGGCGCGCGACATCGAGTACATCCTGGCGAACGTGATCGACCCGAACCGGGTGATCGGCGCGCCGTACTTCCAGCGGATCGTTCGCACGCTCGACGGCCGCGTCGAGCAGGGTTTACTTGCGGGAGAAGATGACAAGTCCATCACCCTGAAGGTGGAGAAGGGCGAACTCAAGCGAATCGCCAAGGCGGACCTCGACGGGCCGGTGCAGGTGGTCGAGAAGTCGATGATGCCGGAGGGGCTGGCGGCGAACATGACCGCCCAGGACTTCCGCAACCTGGTGCGGTACGTGATGGCCAGCCCGTACCTGACCGACGTGACGATGGACGGCAAGCCGGTGTCGATCGGCACGACCGGCCACATCCGGCTGCCGTACACCGGCGCGGCGGTGATCGAGGCCAAGGTGACGGCCGCCGCGGACGTGACGACGCAACTGCAACTCACCGGCCTGGACGAGTTCGAGGCGAAGCTCGACGGCAAGGTCATCGGCAAGGGGACCGGCAAGCGATCGGCCGTGGACATGACGTTCCCGAAGGGGCCGCACACGCTGACGCTGACGGTGAAGGGCAAGTCGCTGACCGCGCGGTTCCTCGACCCCGAGCGGAAGCTGAGCTACCCCGACGCCGGGGCGAAGAAGTGATGCGACGAATGCGGTAGGGTTCGTCGGTCCGGTTCACCTGCGGCGGACCCACCACGTGGAGGCGATGACGACCTGTGCGTCCTCCCTCTGGGCGGCCGGGGTCCAGACGACCGTGAAAGTCATGACGGACCCAGCTTCCGGAGGTGTTCGACGACCTCAGCGGTTGTCATCCCGCCCGGCTCGGCCAGCCGTTGCTTCCATTCATCCGGCGACAGGTCTGGTTCGTGATCGGGAACTGGCCGGAGGTCGCACCATGTGACGGGATTGCCGGCCTCGTCGCACAAGAGGACCATGCTCCCGGCCGTCTGAAACTTCGCCAATGTCGCTGCGTCGAGACGAATTCTCGTCATCACCGACTCCCCGGAAGGACGCCTGGATTATCCCGGTCCCGCACCGGACGTGTCAACGGTCCTTACTTCACCGTGAACCGCGTCTCGATGGTCTTGCCGTCACCTTCTAAGGTCGGTCAAAACTGCCGGACGTTGTTCACGACGACCTGACGATTAACGGCGTCGATCCGGTAGATAATCACGAGCGGTGAGTCGAACATGATGCGGCGGTTTCTTGGCCTCGACTCGCCTTGGTTCTCCGGGTCGCGGGCCAGAAGCGTATCGATCCGGTGAGCCGCGGCCGTTACGCCGACCCGGTCGGGGTGGGACAGCCATATGTCGGCGAGTTGGTTCCTCGCCTTCCGCGTCCACCGGACATGGAAGCTCATTGCTTCTCCAGTCCTTTGAGGTAATCGAGAACCTCGGCAAGAGTATAGGACTCTTCGGCCTCGCTTTCCTCCAACTCCTCCTCCGTCGGTTCGGGAGGGATGACCTGTCCGGCGTAGATGCTCGGCTCGAAGTATCCGACGATCCGGCCCTCCTCATCGCAGATCTCGACCCGCTGCTTCACGTCCCGGAACTTGGCCAGGGTCGCCTCGTTCAGCGCTAGTTTGGTCATGGGCAGGTCTCCGTTCGGAACCTCGGACTACCAGTAGTATACCCCAGGTGTCATCGCACCGTGAACCGTCGCTCGACGGTCTTGCCCGTCACCTTCTTCTGCACCGGGGCGAACACGTCCACCTCGAACGGCCGGCCGACGCGGTTGCCGCACGGGTCCTCCAACCGGGTGTCGATCACCAGCTTGTACTCGCCCTTCGGCCACCCGCCGGCCGGCTTGAACGCCCACGAATCTGCCGCGGCCGGCACCTCGACCGCGCCGGCCAGCCGCTTGCCGTCCGGGCCGACCACCCAGACCATCCGGTGCAACAGCGCGTGGTCGAGCGGCTTGTCCAGCTTCACCGTCAGCCGCTCGCCCGGCGGCGCGATGACCCACTTCGCCGGGTCGATCGGCGTGTCGTCCGGCGGGCCGACCGTGAACGTCTTGCGGAACGACCTCTTCAACGGGACGCCGTTCTCGTCCTCCCAGGCCCGGTCGAGGACGAGCGTGTACTTCTTCCCCTCCTCCAGCGACGGGCCGGCCTCTTCACGCGGCTTGAGGCCGCGCTTCACACGCCCGGGGTCGAACAGCAGTGTGAAGCGCCTGCCGTCGGCCGTCCACAGCTCCTCGTCCAGTTCCAGGAACGGGTGGTCTACCTCCTGGCCGTCGCAGAGCAGCTTGATGTACCGGTACGCGCCGCCGCGGGTCATCGGCGCGGAGAAGTGAAAGTACAACCGCAGCGTGTTTTCCGGCAGCCGGTCTGCGCTAGGGTAGACGTGGTCGATCACCGTCGTCGGCTCGCGCTTCGGTTTGGGCACGACCAGGTCCGCGGCAGCGGTCCGCAACGTGACGTTCAGGTGGACCGGGATCGGGTTGGGGTCGAAGGTGGCGCGGTAGGTGACGCCCGGGGTGAGCGGGAACCGCGGGGTGAACAGCAGTACGGAGCCATCGACGCGATACGTGCCGGGGATCGCCGTCGTCCCGTCGCCGACCACCACCTTGAGGACGGCCGGCCAGTCCACGTCTTTCGCTTTTCGCAGCCAGCCGAGTTCGCCGGCGGACAGGCCGACCACCTCGACGGCCGGGGAGGCACCGGCCGACAGGCGAATACCGCCGGCCGGCGGGTCGGCGGCGCGGGCGGATGCGGCGAACAGGAGGGCGGCGAGCAGCGCGCGGAACGGTGTCATCGCGGGACCTCGGCGGGGTGTACCTACCCGGCCGATTGTCGCGGATCAGTCCCGCCTCTGCAACCACGCCGATAACGCATCGCCCGCGACCGGCCG
The DNA here is from genome assembly GCA_035699305.1 of Fimbriiglobus sp. Lineage (GTDB taxonomy): Bacteria > Planctomycetota > Planctomycetia > Gemmatales > Gemmataceae > DASSAT01. The sequence continues at coordinate 3,566 of DASSAT010000237.1, forward strand.
CGGCCGCGGCAACTGCTCGGACGGCGCCGCGGGCCGATCGTTGCGGGGCGGGTCGGACTTCGCCTGCTTAAGCGGCACCGGGTCGGGGTAGCGCGGGTCGTGGTAGTCCCCCGGCCAGACGTACCCGGCGACTG
>DASSAT010000238.1:0-10067 GCA_035699305.1 Fimbriiglobus sp.
GGGCCGCCCTCTGTGGCGGCCCGCATGACTCCCCCTTCGCCGAGGGCGCCCGCCGTGGGACAGAAGATCGACAAGGACCTGCAGCGCTTCCGCAAGATCGTCCGCGGCAAGGTGAAGTCGTCGCTGTCGAAGTACATCAGCCGCGGCGAGATGATCGGCAAGAAGGGCAACGACCTGGTGTCGATCCCGCTGCCGCAGATCAACCTGCCGCAGTTCCGCTACGGCCAAAAGGGGTCCGGCGGGGTCGGGGTCGGCGACGGCCAACCCGGCCAGCCGCTCACCCCGCCTCAGGGCGACGACGGCGACCCGCAGGCCGGCGACCAGCCCGGCGGACACATCCTCGAAGTCGAACTGACGATGGAGGAGTTGGCCGCCATTCTCGGCGAGGAACTGGCCCTGCCGCGGATCGAGCCGCGGGGCAAGAAGAACGTCGTCACCGAGAAGGACCGGTACACCAGCATCCGCACCGTCGGCCCGGAGAGCCTGCGGCACTTCAAGCGGACCTACCGGCAGGCGCTGCGGCGGCAGATCTCGTCGGGCACCTACGACCCGAAGCGGCCGCTGGTCATCCCGGAACGGGAGGACAAGCGGTATCGGTCGTGGAAGGAGTTCCCCAAGCCTGAGGCCGTGGCCTGCGTGGTTTACATGATGGACGTGTCCGGGTCGATGACCGACGAGCAGAAGGAGATCGTGCGGATCGAGTCGTTCTGGATCGACACCTGGATCAAGGCCCACTACAAGGGGGTGGACCGGGTGTACATCATCCACGACGCGACCGCTCAGGAAGTGGACGAGCACACCTTCTACCACACCCGGGAGTCCGGCGGGACCAAGATCAGCTCGGCCTACGAGCTGGCCAACCGGGTGATCGACACCCGGTACAGGCCGTCCGATTGGAACGTGTACGCGTTCCACTTCTCCGACGGCGACAACTGGGGCGACGACGTGCCCAAGTGCATCGAGCTGTTGACCGGGCAGCTCTTGCCGAAGCTGAACCTGTTCGGGTACGGCCAGGTGGAGTCGCCCTACGGTAGCGGCGAGTTCTACGAGCATGTCCACGAGCTGGCCGACGAGCACGAGAACGTGGTGGTCAGCCGTGTCCCGGACCGGGAGGCGATACTCGGCAGCATCAAGGAGTTCCTGAGTACGGGTCGGTAACTTGCGGCGCCAACGCTAGGGGGTCACACCGTGGAGCAAGAAATCGGTCCGGCGGTTCTGGATAACCCGGAACTCGGTCCGCTCGTTCGACGGGCGGCGAAGTTGCTCGCGAAGCAAGCCGAGGGGACGCTGCTGCCCGCGCGAGCACGCTGGGACTTGGGGCAGGACGAGCGCAACCGGCCGGTCGTCCGGGTCGAAGTGTCGGACGAAACCGGCTCGGTGAATGCCTCCTTCTCACCGGTTGAGTTGAGTGACGAGGCGAAGGCCCGGGACGAGTTGATTTGGCTCTGGGGAGATATGCTCCAGGTTCGTTCCGATCGCCTCATGGACCAACTGCTGCTCTCGGTCTTGGCGGAGGGGGAAACGCTGACCATAGGCGACACACGGATCAAGGTGGTCAAAGTTGGCCCCGGACAGGTCAAGCTCGGGATCGAGACCGGCCCGGGATGACGGCGTCCCGAACGGATCAATCGCGGGCGGGGGAGTGAGCGCGTGGCCAAGTCGTCCACCGAGCAAATCCGTGAAGTGGCGATGGAACTCGCCACCATCACCGAGCGACTCAACAACTTCCGCGACAGCCTCAGTGAGCGGAGACTTGCGAATGAGAAGTTGGCTGAGAAGATGGCCGAATTGGCGATTCAGACTACAGACCTTCGACAGGAAATCGCTCTCCTCCGGCAGCGCCTCGACGATCACCTGAAGAGGGTCGAGGAATGGGATCGGCGTCGCTGGATGCTCTACGGATTGCTGATTGGGGCGATCCTGTCGTTTGTTGCGAACCTCATTGTCGCTCTCGTCCGGAAGTAATGCCATGACCGGCTTCTACAACACCAACCTGCCGCCGCACCTGCGCGTCCTCAAGGACGAGATCGAGGGGTACGCCCGCTCCTACGGGCTGGACTTCTTCGAGACCATCTTCGAGGTGGTGGACGCCGATAACCTCAACGAGATCGCCGCTTACGGCGGGTTCCCGACCCGCTACCCGCACTGGTCGTTCGGCATGCAGTTCGAGGAGCTTAACCGCGGCTACTCGTACGGGCTGTCGAAGATCTACGAGATGGTCATCAACAACGACCCGTGTTACGCCTACCTGATGCGGTGCAACCACACCGTCGATCAGAAGTTGGTGATGGCGCACGTTTACGGCCACTGCGATTTTTTCAAGAACAACGCGTACTTCGGGCACACCACGCGCAAGATGATGGACGAGATCGCCAACCACGCCGCCCGCATCCGCCGGTACGCCGAGCGGTTCGGCGAGGACGAGGTCGAGGCGTTCATGGACCGGTGCATGTCGATCGACGACCTGATCGACATCCACTCGGTCGCCATCAAGCGCCGCGACGACTCGACCCGGTTCGACTTCGCCCCGGCCGACGAAGGGGAGGTCGAAGACCAGGAGGTCCGGTTCAAGTCGAAGCCGTACATGGACTCGTACATCAACCCGCGGGCCAAACCCGGCGAGGACGACGAGGAGGCCCGACGGCTCAAGGACCTGCGGAACGTCCCCAACTTCCCGGACCACCCCGAGAAGGACGTGCTGTTGTTCCTGATCGAGCGCGCCCCGCTCAAGCACTGGCAGCGCGACGTGCTCAGCATCGTCCGCGACGAAGCGTACTACTTCTACCCGCAGGCGCAGACCAAGATCATGAACGAAGGGTGGGCATCGTTTTGGCACAGCACCATGATGACCCAGAAGGTGCTCCTGCCGTCGGAGCTGGTGGACTACGCCGACCATCACTCGGGGACGATGGCCACCAGCAGCCGGCGGCTCAACCCGTACAAGCTCGGCATCGAGCTGCTGCGGGACATCGAGTACCGCTGGGACACCGGGCGGTTCGGGCCGGAGTGGGAGAACTGCGACGACCTGGACAAAAAGCGGTCCTGGGACAAGCAGACCGGGCTGGGCCGGCGGAAGATCTTCGAGGTCCGCAAGATCCACAACGATATCACCTTCATCGACACCTACCTGACCCCGGAGTTCTGCAAGCAATACAAGCTGTTCTCGTTCAACTACCAGGAACCGACGCGGAACTACGTCATCGAGTCGCGGGAATTCCAGAAAGTCAAGCAGCGCCTGCTGTTCGGGCTGACGAACTTCGGCAAGCCGTGGATCTACGTGGTCAACGGCAACCACCGCAACCGGGGCGAGTTGCTGTTGCGGCACGAGTACAATGGGGTAGAGTTGAACCAGGGCGAGGCCCGGGACACCCTGGCCAACGTCCAGTACATCTGGGGCCGCCCGGTCCACGTCGAGACGGTCGTTGACGACAAGCCGACGCTGCTGTCGTTCGACGGGACCGAGCACACCCAGCAGGCCATCGGAGCCGACAATGACCCTCGCCGAAACCCTTCAGGGAAGACTCGCTGAGTGGCGCCCGGCGGGCGAAGGCCGACATAGCTGGTCGGAGACCTTCCCCGAGTCCGGGTGGGCGGTCGGCCTCGCCGCCGACCGGACCGACACCGTCGGCTGCCTGGTGTGGGAGCTATCTCTGGCCCGCACCGACGCGGCCCCGGATGGTCTCACCCTCAAGGGGTGGGCCGACGGGATCGCCGCCCGGGTCAGCGGGTTGAGGGAGGACCTCAAGGTGCTGGAGGTGGACGACGTCCGGCAGGAGGCGCTCCTCCGCAGCGACGGCCCGACCGTGAAGGGGGACGACCGGCTGTACTACGAGGTCCACCTCCGCGGGTTGTCGCACGCGACCGTCCGGCGGTACAGGGGGAGCCGCGCCGGCACGCGCCGGGAGCAGGTGGCGTTCGCCCTGACGCACGAAGTCCTGGCGAAGCTCGCCGAGGACTTGGCGGGCTGACCGGTCCTGGGACCGCGGCCGTCCCGGCCGCTCTTGCTGGACGGGTCAGGGGTCTTTGACGACAGCCGAGCGCCCCGACCGGTGAAGCAAGAGCGGCCGGGACGGCCGCGGTCCCAGGGAAGACCCCCTCGCTGCCGCTCGGGGTTCACCTTGACCCTTCCAGCCCTCCTACCTTACAAGAACGTCTGATCGGCCGGACACCTGGGGTTCAAGGACGGACCGCCGGATGGCAACGACGCTGGCACTGCCCCGACCCGGTCGGGCGACGGGTCTCCTCCGCACGCCCGTCCCGCGGCCCGCGGCCCACACCCTGATCGCCCTCTTCGCCGTCACCAACGTCCTCTACCTGCTCGTCGCCTGCCCGCTGGACCTGGCCCCGGACGAGGCCCACTATTGGGACTGGTCCCGCCGGCTCGACTGGAGCTACTACAGCAAGGGGCCGCTCGTCGCCTGGCTGATCCGCGCCAGTTGTGCCGTCCTCGGCGACACCATGCCGGCGGTGCGGCTGCCGGCCGTTTTGTGCAACGCCCTGCTACTCCTCGCGCTCCACCGGCTCACGACCCGGGCGTTTCGCAGCGACCGGCTGGCGCTGGCCGCGGTCGCGCTGGCCCTGACCGTCCCGCCGCTGGCCGCCCCGGCGGTGCTCATGACCATCGACGGGCCGTACCTGTGCTGCTGGGCGTGGGCGTGCGTCTTCGCGCAGCGGCGGGCGTGGGCCGCGGCTGGGCTGGTCGCGGCGGCCGGGGTGCTGGCGAAGTACACCATGCTGCTCTTCCCGGTCTGCGTCGGGCTGTACCTGCTCACCGACCGGCGGCGGCGCGGGCTACTGGCGCGGCCGGGGTACTGGGTGCTGTGCGGGCTGACCGCGCTGGGTCTCGTCCCGATCGCGGTCTGGAACGCGGCACACGACTGGGTGAGCGCCCGCCACGTCGCGGCGCTGGCCGGGGCGGACGGCGGGTTCGACCCGCTGGCGCTGCCGCACTTCCTGGCCGGACAGTTCGGGCTGCTGATCGGCTACTGGTTCCTCGCCTGGGCGGCGGCGGTGTGGCACTTCCGGCCGTGGAACAGGAATGACCCCCGCACCGCGTTCCTCTGGTGGATGTCGGTGCCGGTGTTCGCCGTGTTCCTCCTGGCCGCGGTGAAGTCGAAGGGGGAGGCGAACTGGCCGGCGGCGGCTTACGTCCCCGGGGCGGTGCTGGCGGTGGCCTGGGTCGTGCGGCAGGTGTCCGACCCCGACCCGCGGCACCGGCGGCTGGCCTGCTTCTTCCTGGCCGCTGCCGTCCCCCTCGGTGTGGTGGTGACGCTGGCAGCCCGCTACGCGGGGCTGGTCCGGCCTCTCTACGCCGAGGCGGTGCCCGCGCCGACGGCCGGCAACCCCGTCCCGATCCGCAAACTCGACCTGACCTCACGCCTGCACGGCTGGCGGTCGCTCGCCGCGGTCGTGGACGGGCTGCGCGAACAGGTCCGGGCGGAGGAGGGGCGGGAGCCGGTCCTGGCCGCGATGACGTGGACCATCCCCGGCGAACTCGCCTTCTACTGCCGCGGGCACCCGACGGCGTACACGTTCGGCCCGGCGCTGGCGGACCGGCACAGCCAGTACGACCTTTGGCGGCCCAACCCTCTCGCCGACGCGCAAGTATTCCGCGGGCGGACATTCGTGTACGTCGGCGACATCACACCGGAACTACAGCAGGCGTTCGACCGGGCGGAGCCGCCAGTCGAGGTGATAGCCTCAGACGGCGGAACCCCGGTGGCCGACTGGCGGGTCCGAGTGCTCCGCGGGTTTCGCGGGTTCCCGGACGGGCCGCGGGGCGCCGGCTACTGAGGCGGCCCGCGGGTAACGGAGTGCCCTACGGCCCGAGTGTAGTCCGCTCGCTCCGCGAGCGGGTTCGGAAGACCGCTCGCGGAGCGAGCGGACTACATTACGGCTGCGGTGCCTGCGGCTGGGCGGCATCGCCGCGGGCATCTGCGTTGGGTGCTGGCTGGTGGCGGGGTTCGTCTGGCCGGCGGTGCTACGGGCCGTCGCCGGGCCGCCGCCGCAGGGGCCGGCGGCGTACGTCCACTTCGTCGCCTCGCTGGCGGTCTGCGGGCTGATCGCGGCGGCGTACCCGTACTTCGTCGTCACCTTCTTCGCCGTCCGGGTGCTGTACCCGGCCCTACTCGGGCAGTGGGGTCTCAACCCGGCCGACGGCGCGGCATTGAAGCGGGTCGAGAAGGAAATGCTCTGGTATCGCGCCGCGGCCGTGGCGGTGCCGATGGTGGGGGTGGCGGCGCTCGCCTGGCGGGGCGCGACGAACCCGTTCGCCGTCGCGGTCCTGAGCGTCACCGGGCTGGTCGGCACGTTCCTCGCATTCACGCTGGAGGGGCGAATCCGGGCCGACCTAGCCGCCCTCGCTGAGTTGTCGGAGGGGCTAAACCGCCGTCATGACTGAGCGATCCCCGGTGTGTGCCCGAGCCAAGGCATTCACCACAAAGGCACAAAGATCACACAAAGAAGACACAAAGGAAGACCGGCGCACCCGGCCTGCCGTTCTTCTTTCTTTGTGTGCTTTTGTGTGATCTTTGTGCCTTTGTGGTGAATGCCTTTCAGGCATCGATGACGCGGTAGCCACAAAAGCTGGGGACCACTCAGCCGTCCCGATCCTTGCGGGGTGGGAGGCCGCGCCAGTACAATTCCCGTACACACTGCACAGACGTGCCGCTCGCGCGGGTGGGCCGGTCGAGGGGAGGCGGTTGAGGGAATGCGGTTCATCATGAACGCCGGCCGGACCAGCAAGCAGGGCCAGCAGATCAACGTCGGCAAGGACACGGACGAATACCACGCCATCGTCAACACCCTGACCCTGCACCCGGACGACCTGAAGGCCCTCGGCGTCGCCGCCGGCGGGACCGTCCGGGTTCGGTCCGAGTACGGCGGCGAGGCCACGTTCCGCTGCCAGGAAGGGAAGGTGCCGCGGGGGATGATCTTCGTCCCCTACGGCCCGCCGACCTGTCAGCTCATGGGCTCGGAGACCGACGGGACGGGGATGCCCACCTCCAAGAACTGGGAAGTCGAGGTCGAGCCGATCGCAACGAGTGCCGCTCCATGACGGCACACGGGTGGGAGAACGTTACCGATCGGCGGGTTGCCGGAACGGTGTCCGAGTTCTTCAGCCCGACGGGCTGGGAATTCTTCAGCCCGACGGGCTGGGAGTCCTCAGCCCGGGGCACCGCCCCGGGTTCGGGCCCGACGCGCCCCCAGCCCGAAGGGCTGGGACAACGCGGTCTGTCCCAGCCCTTCGGGCTGGATCGAGGTGGTCGGTCCTCCCCAGGGCGATGCCCTGGGCTGAGAACTCCCAGCCCTTCGGGCTGAAGAGGGCGAACCGACCCCCACTCGTCCGGCCGGGCCACATGCGGACCAATAGGCGGGTGATGCGTGCAGGAGACCGAGTGATGGGTCCTGAACAGCCGCACGAAAATGCCGGAGAAGTCGAGCCGACCACCGCCGGGCAGTTTACCGGCGAGGCCGGGCCGGGAGAGGCTCCGGCCTGGGAGGAGATCGCCAGCGGGCGATATATGCCGCGCCGGATCAAGGGCAGCTGCAAGGGCCGGGCGCTCGGGTGAACGTTCGCGGTCCCGTCCGGTTCGGACGGCCAGCTCAGGCGATAAAGGGCCCTTGTCTTCCTCTCCTCTCCCCTTGGGGGAGAGGGGCCGGGGGTGAGGGGTGAGCGCTCCCGCCAGTCGAAGCCTTTACCCCTCACCCCCAACCCCTCTCCCCCAAGGGGAGAGGGGGGCAAGAGTTCATCGCAATCCGGCAGTAGCCGGTGCCGGAGGAGTCAGCGGATGGAACTGACCGTGGTGAAGAACGCGACCTGTACGTTCTGCGGGTGCGTCTGCGACGACATCGAACTGCACGCCGACGGCGAGCGCATCACCCACACCAAGGCGGCCTGCGTCCTCGGGGCGAGTTGGTTCAAGAACCACACCGCCGAGCGACTCTACCCCGACGCGCTGATCGACGGCCAGGAAGCAACGGTCGATGAGGCCGTCCAGGCCGCGGCCGATTTCCTCTACGAGGCCGACCTGCCGCTGGTCTACGGGCTGAGCAACGTCACCTGCGAGGCACAGCGGGAGGCCGTCGCCCTGGCGGAGTCGGTCGGCGGGATCATCGACAGCCATACCTCGCTCTGACACGGCCCCACCGAGATCGCCGCCCAGTTGGGCGGTAAGGTGACGTGTACGCTGGGCGAAGTCAAGAATCGGGCCGACTTCATCGTCTACTGGGGCGGGAACCCGGCCGAGTGCCACCCCCGGCACTTCACCAAGTACACGCTGATGCCGAAGGGCCGGTACGTCCCCAACGGCCGCAAGGACCGCACGATGGTCCTGGTCGATATCCGGGAGACCCCGAGCGCCAAGGCCGCGGACATCTTCCTCCAGGTCCGGCCGACGAAGGACTTCGAGGTCATCACCACGCTCCGCGCGCTGGTCAAGGGGCAGCGGGTGGACCCGCAACTCGTGGCGGAGACCGGCCTGACATTGGAGCAGCTTCAGGATCTCGTCGACCGGATGAAGAACGCCCGGTTCGGCGTGTTGTTCTTCGGCATGGGCCTGTCGATGACCCGCGGCAAGCACATGAACTCGGCGGCGCTATTGACCCTGGCGGCGGAGCTGAACGCCTACACGAAGTTCGTGGCCATGCCGATGCGCGGGCACGGCAACGTCACCGGGGCCGACGTCGTCATGCGCTGGACCACGGGCTACCCGTTCGGGGTCAACCTGGCCCGCGGCTACCCGCGCTTCAACCCCGGCGAGTTCTCGACCATCGACCTCTTAGTGCGGGGTGATTGCGACGCCGCGCTGGTCCTCGGCGCCGACCCGGGCGCGACCATGCCCAAGCCGGCCATCGACCACCTGGCCCGCATCCCAACGATCGTGCTCGACCCCAAGGTGACGCACACGAGTCGTCTCGCCCGGGTCCACTTCACCACCGCGGCGACCGGCATCAGCGCCCCGGGGACGGTCTACCGCATGGACGAGGTGCCGCTGCCGCTGCGGCCCGCCCTGAAGTCGCCGTACCCGACTGACGAGGAGATTGTTCGGCGCATTCGCCAGGCGGTCGCGGTGAAACCACCGTTAACAGTGCCGCAGGTGGCGGCGGCCTCATAAAAGAAGAGGAAGAAGAGAAAGAGAAAGAGGAGGATTAAGATTAGGAAGAGGATTAAGAGCAAGAGTGAAGAGAAGGAGTAAGAGTGAGAGGACGACACATGACTGCACCGGAGTGCTGGTTCGATCACGAAAAACTCGAAGTGTACCGCGAAGCGATCGCGTTCGTCGCCTGGCTGTCGGGGACGCTGGACGGGGCGGTGAGGGTCGGAGAGGTGAAGGATCAGTTGGATCGAGCATCAACCTCGATCCCCTTGAACATCGCCGAAGGCAACGGCAAGTACTCTCTCAAGGACCGCTGCCGCTTCTTCGACATCGCCCACGGCTCCGCGCTCGAATGCGCGGCCGGCCTGGACGTCCTCGTTGCCAAGGCGAAGCTGACCCTCGAACAAATCCGCCCCGGCAAAGAGCGCCTTCAACGGATCGTCCGCATGCTCATGGGCCTGATCAAACGCAACTCGACACGCGAATACGACAAGTCCCCGCAGCCGCAGGCGGAATAAATCCGACTCTTACTCTTTACTCTTGCTCTTAATCCTCTTCCTAATCTTAATCTTCATCGTTCTCTTTACTCTTCTGGAGAACTCGATCGGTCGCCAGCAGCAGAGTCGAAGGGGAGACCCATTTGAGCGCAAGAAACGGCCTACGCATCACCGGAGGCAAGGTCTACGACCCGGCCAACAGCATCAACGGTGAAGTCCGCGACCTTTGCATCGCCGACGGCCGGATCGTCGCCGACGTGGACGGCGGCCGCACGATCGACGCCACGGGCCTGGTCGTCTTCCCCGGCGGGGTGGACGTCCACACGCACGTCGCAGGGGCCGCCCTCAACTTCGCCCGCGCGATGATTCCGGAGGACCACCGCCGGGCCGCCCCGTTCGTCCGCACCGCGACCCGTCGTAGCGGGGTCGGCGGATCGACCCCGACCACCCACGTCACCGGCTACCTCTACGC
>DASSAT010000239.1:0-6052 GCA_035699305.1 Fimbriiglobus sp.
GGCCCGCCTGCACTGTCTCTCGGTGCAGGCGGGCCGCCTGCACCACGAAGCTTCGCGCTGCTGTGCGCCTTAGTATGGAGGCGCCGGGCGTCCGGCGCTGATACATTAATCGAGTCAGCAACCGACGGATCACCCGGCCTCTGTGGAGAACAGGACGATGAGCGCCGCCCCGGACACGGACCGCGACAAGCAGAGCTTCGCCGAGACGGCGTTGCGCCTGGGCGGCAAGTCGGACGAGGAGGTCCGCCGCACGGGGGCGATGGACAAGGCCGATGAGCAGGTGGAGGCGCTGTACGCCGAGCGGCTGCGCACCACCGGCAGCCCGGCCCACCGCGCGGTCTGGGACGGGAAGGTCCCGGTCGAGCTGTTCCGGCCGCCGCTCTTGCCCGCCGCCGCCCCGTGCGACGCCGCGATGGACCGCTCGCTGGAGGCCGTCCGCCGGCACCGCGACGCGGGCACCCTCTACGACGCCCAGGGCAAGATTTCAGACGCCACAGTCGATGACCTGTCGCGGGCCGGCTACTGGGGGATGCTGATCGACCCCGAGTACGGCGGCCAGGGGGCGCCGTTCGCCCGGTACGCGCGGTTCCACACCCGCATGTCCGTCCTCGAAGAGATGGTGGCCGGCATGGGGTCGGTCCACGGCTGCATCGGGGCGGTCGATCCGCTGCGCGCGTTCGGCACGCCGGAGCAGAAGCGGCGGTTCCTGCCCCGGATGGCCAGTGGCGAGGTGCGCTCCGCGTTCGCCCTGACCGAGCCGTGCGCGGGGTCCGACCTGACCGCCCTGCGGACGACCGCCGTCGAGGCCGGCGATCACTTCGAAGTGACCGGCGAGAAGCTGTTCATCACCCACTGCCTGCCCGGCCGGACGATCGGCCTCGTTGTGATGCTCGACGGCAAGCCGGCGGTCCTGATCGCGGAGTTGCCGCCGCAGGAGACCGACCAGTTCCGGCTCGTCCACTACCAGCTGCACGCGCTGCGCCGCGGGTACAACAACGGGCTGCTGTTCAAGGGCTTCCGGGTGCCGCGGGAGAACCTGCTCGTCCCGCCGCGGGGCGACGGCCTGACCATCGCCTACCACGGGCTGAACCACGGCCGGGTGGCAGTGTGCGCCGGGGCGGCCGGCTCGATGCGGGTGATGCTGGCGAGCATCCTGCCGTGGGCCGAGTTCCGTCGCACCTACGGCCGACCGATCGCCACCCGCGAGCTGGTGAAGCGGCGGATCGCCCGGCTGGCGGGCCTGATCGCCGGAGCGGACGCGCTGACGGCCTGGTGCTCCTGGCTGATCGACGAGGGCTACCGCGGGGAGTTGGAGTGCATTGTCGCCAAGGTGTTCGGTAGCGAGTCGTTGAAGGAGGCCGCGGTCGAGCTGCTCATGAAGACGCACGGCGGCCGGGCGTTCCTGGCCGGGCACCTCTTCGGCGACAACGTCCACGACCTGTTGGCCCCGTGCATCTATGAGGGCGAGGGCGAGATGCTCGGCATGGCGTTCTTCAAGACGCTCGCCAAGGAGCATGGCAAGGCGTTCTTCGAGCCGCTCGGCCAGGCGCTTCAGCAGCACAAGATGAAAACGCTCAACCCGGCCAACCCGGTGCACCTGTGGCGGCTACGCCGAGAGCTGTGGTCCTACAGCAAGTGGAAACTCGGCCAGGCGTTCACCGGCCGCGACCGCGGGCCAGTCGCCGGGCTGAGCGCGGGGTTGCAGGCGCACGTCGATTTCGCTCGGGATAGCTTCGCCCGGCTCCGCAAGGAGATCAGCGCGGCGATGGTGAAGCACCAGTTGAAGCTCGCGGATCGGCAGTGCCGCATGACCGAGTTGTCGCAGCGGGCGCAGGACACGGTCGTGATGCTGGTGACGGCCCTGTGGGCGAGCCGACAGGAGAGCGAGGCCGCCGTGGCCGCAGCGGACATCCTGTGCCAGGACTTGCGGTGTAAGCTCACCGGCGAGCGGCCGAGCGACCGGTATTTCCGCGACGCGGGCCGCCTCGCCGACCTGGTTCTCGCGGGCGGCTTCGAGGCGCTGGCGGGCGTACACCGGGAGGAAATCCTCATGCGCTACGAGAACAAGTGAAGAGTATTAACCACAGTCAGTAGTTCCCAACTTCTGATTTCGAGGGTGGAGCACGAGGTTCGAGAGCGGTTCGCTCGGTTCAGGAAGGCCCGATTCCGAGCGGGTATCGACACCTGTTCCCGAACGACCGGCTTCCCACCTGCTTCCCCTTGAATTTCCAGACCGAAAGTTGGGAACTACTGTCTGTGGTTAGTTCCTCTTCAGATGATCTGCCGGATCGGGTCGGCGCCCTCGACGCCGACGAGCTTCTGGTCCAGCCCGCCGTAGAAGTATGTCAGCCGGTTCGGGTCCAGCCCCATCTGCTGAAGCACCGTGGCGTGCAGGTTCTTGACGTGGAACCGGTCGCGGACGGCGGCGCTGCCGAGTTCGTCCGTCTCGCCGACCGAGACGCCGCCCTTGATGCCGCCGCCGGCCATCCACATCGTAAACCCGTAGGCGTTGTGGTCGCGGCCGGTGCCGTGGGCGTACTCGGCGGTCGGCTGCCGGCCGAACTCGCCGCCCCAGATCACGACGGTGGAGTCCAGCAGGCCGCGCCGCCTCAGGTCTTTCAGCATCCCCGCGACCGGCTTGTCGATGTTGCCGGCGTGCTTGGTGTGGTTCTTGACGATGTCGGTGTGGGCGTCCCAGTTGTCGTCGTTGTGCGCGCCGCCCGAGTAGACCTGCACGAACCGCACGCCCCGCTCGACCAGCCGCCGGGCAAGCAGGCACTTGCGGCCGAAGTCCTCGGTCCGGGTTCCGTCGATGCCGTAGAGGTCGAGCGTCTCTTTCGTCTCCTGGGCGAAGTCCACGGCCTCGGGGGCGTGCCGCTGCATCTTGAACGCCAGCTCGTAGCTGGCGATCCGGGCCATGAGTTCGCTGTTGTCCGCCCGGGCGGCGAGGTGGGCCTCGTTCTTCTCCTTGAGCCGGTCCAAGAGCGCCCGCTGCTGCTCGCGGGTCATCCCCGGCGGAAGTGCGAGGTCGTGGATCGGCGTCTTGTCGGCGCGGATCACGACCCCCTGGTACGCAGCCGGCATGTACCCGCTCGACCAGTTCTTCGGCCCGGAGATAGGGCCGCCGGTCTTGTCGAGCATGACCACGAACCCCGGCAGGTCCTCGTTCTCGCTGCCGAGGCCGTACGTCACCCACGACCCCATGCACGGGTTGCCGCTGAGCAGCCGGCCGCTGTTCATCATCAGCATCGCCGACCCGTGGATCGGCGACTCGGCATACAGGCTGTGGATGAACGCGATGTCGTCGGCGCAGCTGCCGATGTGCGGGAACAGGTCCGAGACGAGTTTGCCGCACTTCCCGTAGGGCTTGAACTTCCACTTCGGGCCGACGACGCGGCCCTCGTTCTTGTGGCCGCCGCGGCCGAACGTCTTCACCGGGATCGTCTTGCCGTCGAGTTCGTAGAGCTTCGGCTTGTGGTCGAAGGTATCGACATGGCTTGGCCCGCCGTAGCAGAAGACGAAGATGACGGCCTTCGCCTTGGCCGGGATCATCGGCTTCTTCGGGGCCATCGGGTTGACGAACTTCCCCGAGGTGTCGAAGGCGAACCCGTCGCGGGCGAGCATCCCGGTCAGGGCCAGCCCAGCGAACCCGCCGCCGGCCTGCCAGAGGAACTCCCGCCGGGTCCGGCCGCAGAACTGGCTATGGCAGTGCATGTCGAGCCTCGACTTCCGAGGGTGGGCCGAGTCTTCGAGGCCCACCGCAGTTACCTCAACCCCGACGGTGGGCCTCGAAGACTCGGCCCACCCTACAAGACCCGACCTATTTCCCGCCCGTGATCTCGCCCAGCAGCTTGAAGAACCCCTTCTTCCGCTCGCTGCTGATGCCCCAATTCACCGGCACGCTCTGGTAGCCGGCGTCGAACCCCTCGCCCTGCATCCGGTAGTCGAAGTACCCCCACGAGGCGTATTCCCCGACCGCCGCGACGAAGTTGTTCGCCGGCTTGTCGAAGTCGAAGTGGTCGTCCTCGTTAAAGAGGATCGGCATAGGCCGGTAGCCCTCGACCTGGCGGGCCTGCCGCACCATCTGGGCGATCCGGGCCGGGTCCTTCACACCGTTGCCGTGCATCAGCAGGGAGTCCGACGCCTTCACCACGTTCGGCTCCGGCACCTTGCCGCCGCCGTAGCTCGTCCCGACCAGGAACCGCCGGCCGTCCCGCGTCCGCGCCTTCACCCGTTCGATCAGTTCGTGGACCCGGTCCGGCTTCAGGATCGCGTGATCGTACCGCACGTTGCATTCGTTGTTCACCTCGATCAGGACGTTGCGGTAGCCGCGATCGAAGAGCCAGTCGATGGCGTTGTCGGTCGCGCGCTTCACCGCGGCCTCGTCGGTCAGCCGCTGGTCCTGGCCGAAGTAGAAGATGCCGAGGATCGCCACCATGCCCAGTTCGTCGGCGCGGTCGAGTATCTTCTCCAGCCGGGCCATGTACTTCGGCCGCAGCGAGCCGTCGGCGGTGATGGCGGAGTTGTGCCACGGCTGGCCCTTCGAGTACCCCTTCGGGCTGCCGCCTTGCAGGTTCAGGGTGAACGCCAGCAGGCCGTGCTTGCGCCATTCCGGCATCGCGGCGACGAACTCCCGGGTGTTGCGGTCGGCGTCCCAGGTCTTCGTGTCCGGGTACGCCCAGTTGCCGCGAGTCTCCGGGTTCAGGTCGTCGAAGTTGCCCTGAACCATGCGGCTGTTCATCAACAGCCCCTCGATCTTCTTTCCCTTCCAGGTGCAGCCCTTGTAGGTCGGCTCGTCGTTGATGAAGAACTGCTCGCCGCGGATGGACACTTCCGTCTTCCGCTGAGGCGGGTCGGCCGCGGCTGCCGGAAGGGCGAACAGGAGCAAGAGGGCGAGCGGTCTCACGGCCACACCTCCAGGTTCAGGCCCGGCACCTGAGCGTAGTCGCGGGCGTTACGGGTGACGAGCTTCGCTCCATGGACCAAGCAGATTGCGGCAATTCGCAAGTCCTGGGTGCCGATCCGAACTTTGGCGGTCCGCCACGCCTTGAACAGCGCGTCGGCTGCAGCGGTGTAGGGCAGCGTCTGGAACTGGCGGAGGTCGGTCAGGCTCTTGGCGAACTCCTCGTATGCCTTCTCCAGGCTGAACCGCGTCGCCCCCGCCTGGGCTTTGCGGATGGCATCGAGCCGCCCTCGGAAAACCTCCTCGGCGACGACGATGGGGACGTACAGATCGGCGGCCGGGAGGGCTGCCATCCGGGCGACCACCCCGGGCACGCTGTTGAACAGGTCGCTCACCACGTCGGTGTCGAACGCGGTCATTCGGGGAACTCACGGGCCTTCAGTTCGTCCCGGTATCGGTACGCCTCCCGCACGACCTCATCCCACATCTCTTGTGCGACCGGGTCATCCTTGAATCTCCCCGCCAGCGCGAGAAGCCCCTTCGACTCGACATCGACGAACACCAACTCCCCAGCCAACGACCGCTCGGCGAGCCGGGCGCGGACCGCGGCGACGGCCGCGTCCTTCGTTTCGCCCTCGGCCCGGACCTCGGGCGCGCCGAGGACGGTTGCCGTGAACTTGCCGTTCTGTTGCTCCACCCACACGGGAACGCTCATGACTCCCCTCCAGATGGCCGGCGTATCCTCAATCAAGATACACGAACTCGTTGGCGTTTAGCACCAAGAGCGCGTACCGCGTCAGTGCCGTCCGGTCGTCCAGTTTGTGCTTCGTTTTCATCTCGGTCACGAAGGCCACGTCCTTCGCCACCTCGTCGGCGGCCGGGGCGCGGCCGGTCGTCAGCCGGATCGCCCGCTCCACCTGAGCCGGCAGGTCGCCGGGGTGTTCCTTCGCCAGCCGATCCGCGAGCGCCGCGGCCTGCTCGTTGGCGAAGTGGCCGTTGAGTATCCCCAGCGCCTGCGTCGGCACCGTCGTCGTGTACCGGACCGGGCACGGCGAGTCGGTGTCCGCCTGGTCGTGGGACGACAGGATCGGCACCCGCAGCGACCGCTTAACGAAGACGTACACGCTGCGGCGATTGGCCTCCGCTGGC
>DASSAT010000240.1:0-2237 GCA_035699305.1 Fimbriiglobus sp.
CGTAGGGGCCGCCCTCCGTGGCGGCCCAAGGAGTTGTGGCCCGTGGACGACCGTCCACGGGCTTTTTCCGTTGAAGCGCCCCTTGCTGCCCCGCACCGGCGGGCGGACAATAGTACAATTTCGCGGAACGGACCGGGCCGGGAGCCGGGTCCGCCGGCCGGGGACAGGACATGCGACTGGTGTTGGTCGGACCGCCGGGGAGCGGCAAGGGGACGCAGGCCGAGCTTCTGGTCAAGCGGCTCGGGCTGACCTACGTCGGGACCGGCGAGATCCTCCGGGACGCCATCCGCCGGCAGACCGACCTGGGCCGGCAGGTCGAGCAGACGATCAAGCAGGGGCTGCTGGTCCCGGACCCGATCGTCAACGACCTGGTGGCCGAGCTGTTCCGCGGCGCGCAGCGGCCGGACCGGTTCGTAATGGACGGCTACCCGCGGACGCTGGCCCAGGCGGTGGCGTTCGACGCGCTCTTGCGGCAGCAGTTCCTGCGGCTGGACGCGGTAGTCAACCTGACCATCGAGGACGACGAGGTGGTGCGGCGGATCAGCGGCCGGTGGTGCTGCTCGAACGTGGCCTGCGCGGTGTGTTACCACCAGACCGCCCGCCCGCCGCGGGCGGCCGGCCAGTGCGACGTGTGCGGCTCGCCGCTGGTCCACCGGGCCGACGACCGGGAGGAGACGGTTCGCCGCCGGCTGGCCGAGTTCCACAAGACGACCGACGCCCCGCTGGAGTACTACGACCAGCTCGGGCTGCTGCGGAACGTCTCGGCCCTGGACGCGGTCGAGACGATCTTCAGCAACATCCTCAAGGCGCTGCCGGCGGCGGCGTGAAAGTAGTAGGCACACTCCGTGTGCCGTTCTACCGAAGACGGCACACGGAGTGTGCCTACTACACTAAACACCATGCTCCGACCCTCGAACTACCGACCGCCGGAACTGAAGTCCGCCCGCGAACTGGGGCTGATGCGCGAGGCCGGCCGGCTCGTCGTCCGGGCGCTCGACATCTGCCGGGAGATGGCGAAGCCCGGCACCAAGACCATCGAGATCGACCAGGCGGTCGAGCGGCTCTTCGCCGCGCACAACGCCGCCCCGCTGTTCAAGGGCTACCCCGGCCGGGTGCCGTTCCCGGCGGTCACCTGCCTGTCGATCAACCAGGAGGTCGTCCACGGCATCCCCGGCCCACGGGAGCTAAAAGACGGCGACCTGTTGAAGGTGGACACCGCCTGCCGGCTCAACGGCTGGTGCGCCGACCGGGCGATCACCATCCCGGTCGGCAACGTCCGCCCCGAACGGCTGCGGCTGTTGAAAGTGGCGCAGGAGGTGTTGCAGATCGCCACCGATGAGTTGCCGCGGCGGAAGTGGTGGAGCGAGGTGGCCAGCCGGATGCAGAAGCACGCCGAGTCGAACGGCTTTAGCGTGGTGACGGCCTATGTCGGGCACGGGATCGGCCGGGCGATGCACGAGAACCCGCAGGTGCCGAACTTCGTCAGCCGGGAGACGCGCAAGCACGACTTCAAGCTGGAGCCGGGGCTGGTGTTGGCGGTCGAGCCGATGGTGAACATGGGGACACCGGAGGTGACGACGCTGCGCGACCACTGGACGGTGGTGACGCGGGACGGCCTGCCGAGCGTCCACGTCGAGCACACGCTGGCGCTGACGCCCGAGGGGGTAGTGGTCATCACCGCGGACGACGACGCGCAGATGCGGCCGACGCCGGGGCCGACCCCGTGACCCGGCCGCCGGGGGGGTGGAAGCCCCATGTAATCGGGGTGTTCCTCTGGCAGGCGGCACTCTGGTTCGGCTATTTGTGTTACACCCCGCGGGTGCCGGTTGGCAAGGCGATGCTCGACGCGACAGCGGTGCCGCTGTTCGTCATGAGCCAATTCCCGCTGTTCACCGTGATCGTGGCGTTGTGTGTGGCGGGGTTCGCGACGGCTGCGACCCGCTGTCCGGGTTGGCGAAGTCCGTTCGTAGTGTGTGCTTATGGGCTGGTCGCCGGGTACTGGCGATTCACTTGGCTCGTGGTCGATGTCTGGGCGTCGTGTTAGCCCTCGATAGCGCGGATTTCCGCGCCGGTCGGGCTTGCCGGGATTCCGGCCCCCGCTATCCTGAAAGTTTACCCGACCTGGCGGCAGTAGCGGTTATGAGGGTGGACCCATGAAGGTCCGGTCGAGCATCAAGCGGATGTGCGAGAAGTGCAAGCTGATCCGCCGCAAGGGCGTGGTGCGGATCATTTGCGAG